>JAJTHU010000202.1 GCA_021300055.1 Nitrosomonadaceae bacterium
AGACGGGCTTCCCCGGCGAGGCGAGTGGCCGTTTGCGTCCCGTGAAATCGTGGAAGCCCATCGAGCAAGCCACCATGTCTTACGGCTACGGCATCTCTGTTTCTGCGTTGCAATTGGCACGCGCCTACACACTGTTTACCAACGACGGTGTGTTGTTGCCTGTGACGTTTACCAAACGCGAAAGCGAAGTTATCGGCAAGCAAATCGTTTCCAAAGAGACGGCGCGCAGTCTGTCCGCCATGCTGGAAACGGTTACGCAGCAAGGTGGCACGGCGACGCGTGGCCAAGTGCCGGGCTATCGTACAGCAGGGAAAACGGGTACTGCGTGGAAGTTGGTTAACGGACAGTATGTCGACAACCTCTACCTGTCATCGTTTGTGGGCTATGGGCCTGCATCAAATCCGAAGTACATCATCGCTGTCACCGTTGATGAGCCCTCAGCCGGAAAGTTTTACGGCGGCGAAGTTTCGGCGCCGGTGTTTTCGAATGTGATGGCGCAAGCACTGCGCATGGCGGGTGTTCCGCCCGATGCGCCTGTGGTTGCCGAGGCGCCGCGCCCGCCGGTCATTAAGCAAGCGAGTGCGCCAGCGGTTGCTACTGAACGGAGCGGCGGATGATCGCGCAATCAGACGAGCTCATGGTGTTGAACGACCTCACCGAGGTACTGCGCGCGATTGACCGTATGCCGACGCGCATTGAACACGCGACGGCATCGTCGCGAGATGCGCGTGCCGGCAGTTTGTTTCTCGCTTATCCCGGTGCGGCGCGCGACGGACGTCGCTTTATCGCTGACGCGGTTGCGCGCGGCGTGTCGGCCGTGGCATTCGAAGCGGGTGACGCGGACAGCGCAACGGAGCCTTTCGTTTGGCGCGAAGAATGGAAAGTGCCGCACATCGCGGTGCGCAACCTCAAGCAATTTGCGAGCGCGATCGGTGGTCACGTTTATGGTCATCCGGCAAATGCGTTGTGGATGGTGGGCGTGACCGGCACGAACGGCAAGACGTCGGTGTCGCAGTGGTCAGCGCAAGCGCTGTCGCACGCGGGACAGCGCAGCGCGGTGATGGGCACCATCGGCAATGGGCTCGTTGGTGAATTAGCGCCAGCTGAAAACACCACACCCGATGCCTTAGTGATGCAGCGCAGTCTGCGCGCTTTTGTCGATGCCGGTGCCACGTGCTGCGCGATGGAGGTTTCCAGTCACGGCCTCGACCAAGGGCGTGTGGCGGATCTGAAGTACGACGTGGCGGTGTTCACCAACCTGACGCGCGACCACCTCGATTACCACGGCACCATGGAAGCGTACGGTGAAGCGAAGGCGCGGCTGTTCGCCATGCGCGGACTCAAGACCGCGGTGATTAATCTCGACGACGCATTTGGTCGCGAGCTCGTCGGGCGGATACTCAAGCGCGGCGCGGACGTGATTGGCTATCGCGTCAGCAAAGCCGTCAACACCGCGATTGAACATCCCCACGCGACCCTCACCGCACGTGATGTTGCGGTGTCGGCGGCGGGGCTGAGTTTCGTCGTCGATTACCAAGCGAACGCGCAGGGCAAGCTTGAGTCAGTAAATGTCGAGTCTGGCGTGCTTGGCGCGTTCAACGTCGGCAACATGCTCGCAGTTGTTGGCGTGTTGCTCGCGAGCGGCGTGGCCTTGGCGCGCGCCGCAGAAATCGTCGCCGAACTCCAACCTGTGGCTGGGCGCATGCAGACCGTCCGTGCAGGTGCGCGCGCCTCGGACAAGCCGCTGGTGGTGGTTGATTACGCGCATACGCCAGACGCGCTCGAGAAAGCGCTATCGACAGTGGCCGCGACCGTGCCGCCCAAGGGAAAGTTGATTTGCGTGTTCGGCTGCGGCGGTGATCGTGATCGCGGCAAGCGACCGTTGATGGGTGAGATTGCCGCGCGCTATGCCGACCTCGTGGTGGTGACCTCGGACAACCCACGCACCGAAGAGCCGACGAGCATCATCCGCGACATTGAAGCCGGTATTAGCAAGAACGCTGGTACGGCAGGAACCACACACTTATCCATTGTCGATCGTCATCAGGCGATTTTTGAAGCGCTCAATCGTGCGGCGGCAGACGACATCGTGCTCATCGCTGGTAAAGGGCACGAGGACTATCAAATCATCGGCGAGCACAAGCAGCACTTCAGCGACGTTGAAGTTGCCGCTGATGCGCTTGCCGTGTGGAAGGGGGCGCAATGAGCGCGACCTCAGCCAAGCCGAGCATGACCCTGCGCGAAACCGCGTTTCGCCTCTCGGGGCGCTTGCAGATGGCGGTCGGGGGTAGCGGTGAGACCGCATGGCATGGTGTATCGACAGACACGCGCACGGTGAGCAAGGACGAGTTGTTCGTAGCGCTGCGCGGAGAGAACTTTGACGCACACGACTTCGTGCACGTTGCCGCGGCACAAGGCGCGTTCGCCGCGCTGGTGTCGCGCCCGGTTGATGTCGCGATCCCGCAAATAGTGGTGGGCGACACGATGTGGGCGTACGGACAACTCGCGCAGTATTGGCGGAGCCGCTTTAGCGTGCCGACCGTAGCCATCACCGGCAGCAACGGCAAAACGACTGTTAAAGAAATGCTGCGCGCCATCATGGTGGCGCACACGGGTGATGCAAACGCCGTATTGGCGACTGAAGGCAACCTTAACAACAACATCGGTGTGCCGCGCATGTTGCTGCGACTCAACGCGGCGCACCGTATTGCGGTGCTGGAGATGGGCATGAATCATCTCCATGAAATCGATTACCTCTCGCGCTTGGCGGTGCCGGACGCGGCGCTGATCATCATGGCAGGTACCGCGCACATTGGTGAGTTGGGCTCGCGCGAAGCCATCGCGCAGGCGAAGGGTGAAATTTACGCAGGCTTGCGTGACGACGGTATCGCGTGCGTCAACGTCGATGACCGCTTTGCCGACTACTGGCTCGCCCTTATTGGCAACGACAACCGCCGTCGGATCGTGAGTTTTGGCACGCATCCGCGAGCGGTGGTGCGCGGCGAATTGGCCGGGCATGGCTTGCGTTTGCACATCGATGGTGCGCGTGAGGACGTGAACCTGCTAGTGGCGGGACAGCACAACCAGCGCAACGCGATCGCGGCGGCGGCGGGCGCTCACGCGCTGGGCATACCGCTCGCGACGATCGCATCAGGGCTGCGTTCGTTTGCCGGCGTACCGGGACGGTTGCGGACATACCGTGGCCACAAAGGCGCCACCATCATCGACGACACTTACAACGCCAATCCGGATTCGATGCGCGCAGCCATTGCTGTGTTGGCGGCAAGCACGGACAACAAGGTGCTGGTACTCGGCGATATGGGCGAACTCGGTGACGACGCAGCGGCGATGCACGCTGAAATTGGCCAAGAGGCGAAACGCGCGGGCATCGACACGCTACTCGCGACAGGCGAGTTGGCGCGCGAATACGTCCGCGCGTTTGGTGCGGGCGCGACACACGCCGCCGACATTGATGCGCTCAACGCTCTCGTCACGGCGAAGCTATCGCCGCAAACCACTGTGCTGGTCAAGGGGTCGCGCTTCATGCGGATGGAGCGCGTGGTTGCCGCGCTCGTCGAGCCCTCAGCCCAAGATTTGAGAGGACATTAACGATGCTGCTAGAACTATTTGAGTGGTTAGGCAAGGATGTGCGCGCATTCAACGTGTTCGGATACATCACGTTGCGCACCGTACTTGCGGCCATGACCGCGCTGATCATCTCGTTTGTGATCGGTCCGTGGATGATTCGCAAACTCACCGCGATGAAGATCGGCCAGTCGGTGCGTGATGACGGCCCGCAGACCCACCTCGTCAAGGCGGGTACGCCAACCATGGGTGGCGCGCTCATTCTGGTCGCGGTTGCGGTGACGACACTGCTGTGGGGAGACCTCACCAATCGTTATGTTTGGGCTTGCCTTGTGACGACGGTTGGCTTTGGCATCATCGGTTGGGTGGATGACTATCGCAAGGTCGTGCACAAGAACAGCAAGGGGCTTTCTGCCAAATCAAAGTTCTTCTGGCAGACGGTGATCGCCGCCTGTGCGCTGTCGTACCTCGCCTACCGCGCGAACTTGCCACAGCAGACCGACTTGATCGTGCCGTTCTTCAAGACCGTGGCTATTCCGCTCGGCACGATTGGGTTCATCGTGCTGGGCTGGTTTGTGGTGGTCGGCTTCTCCAACGCCGTGAACCTCACCGATGGTTTGGATGGCCTCGCCATCATGCCGACCGTCATGGTCGCGTCCGCGTTAGCAATCTTTGCGTACGTGGCTGGTAACAAGATTTTTGCCACCTACCTCGGCGTGCCGCATATCGCTGGGGCGGGCGAGCTCGCGATCTTTTGTGGTGCGATCGCCGGTGCGGGGCTTGCGTTCTTGTGGTTCAACGCCTACCCCGCAGAAGTTTTCATGGGCGATGTTGGGGCGCTCGCACTCGGCGGTGCGCTCGGCTTGATCGCGGTGATCTGCCGCCAAGAGATCGTGCTGATCATCATGGGTGGTGTGTTCGTGGTTGAAACGCTCTCCGTGATGATTCAGGTCGCGTCGTTCAAGCTGACGGGCAAGCGCGTGTTCCGCATGGCGCCGCTGCATCACCACTACGAGCTCAAGGGTTGGAAGGAGAACCAAGTGGTGGTTAGGTTTTGGATCATCACGATGATGTTGGTGTTGTTTGGTTTGTCCACCTTGAAACTGAGATGACCAGCGCTCGGCAATGATCGATTTTGAAAGTGTCCAATCGGCGGGCAGTTTGAAGCAAAAGTGCTTGAAAAAGGTCGTCAATGCTTGAGTTTAGAAGTTCCGTGCAGGTGAGGGTGATGCGTTGTCCCGACTGTGCGCGAGCACTGAAGGGGTGTGCAGGACCCATTGAGGAGCGTGGCTGACAGATCACTATGCGCAGCCGGTTGCGTGCTGGCGTCGATATCTGCAGAAACGAAAAAAACATGGAGAGGGATTGGAATGACAAAACGGTTCTTGTTCTTGGCGCGGGCGACACCGGCGTCTCCGTCACCCGACACCTCAGAGGACTGGGTGCTCGTGTTCGAGTCGCCGACAGCCGAAGAGACCCTCCCGGACGATCCACTCTTGAACAACTCGGTGCCGATTGCATCACCGGCGCTTTCACCGACGCCCTCTTCAGCGACGCCCAACTCGTTGTTGCAAGCCCGGGCGTGGCCGTTGCTGGGCCCGCGTGTGACCCGGCCATCAAAAGGGCCGTCGCGGCGGGGAAAAAGTTCGTTGGGGACATCGAGCTTTTCGCGTGGGCGCAAAACAAGTTAGCTGAGCAAACAGGAAAGAAACCAAAAGTGATCGGCATCACTGGATCGAACGGCAAATCAACTGTCACCGCGATGGCTGGCGCGATGTGCGCGGCAGCGGGTTTGCGCACGGTTGTTGCCGGCAACATCGGTGTGCCGGTGCTCGATGCGTTGGCTGCCGAGGCTGTTGATGGTGTGCCCGATGTGTACGTGCTCGAACTCTCGTCGTTCCAACTCGAGACGACATCGAGCCTGCCTCTCGATGCGGCAACCATGCTGAATCTTTCGCAGGATCATCTCGACCGCTACGCGAGCATGGCCGACTACGCCGCCGCGAAGCAGCGCATCTTCCTCAACGCAACGCACCAGGTTGTGAACCGCGACGATGCGGCATCGATGTCCATGAAAGGCCTCGCGCCGGGCTGCGCGAGTTTTGGCCTGGATCGCCCCAATAAACCGAGCAACTTCGGTTTGAGCGACGGTATGTTGATGCACGGTGAACAGCGCTTGATGCGCGAGGATGAATTGCAAGTCACGGGACGTCACAACGTCGCCAACGCGCTTGCCGCGCTGGCGTTGTGCGATGCCATCGGCGTTGACCTCCCTGCTGCTGCGGGCGGGCTGCGCGATTTCACCGGGCTGCCGCACCGCAGCCAGCTCGTCGGCACGATCGATGCTGTGCGTTTCTATGACGACTCGAAAGGAACGAATGTCGGGTCGACCATCGCCGCGCTCACGGGCATGACAGTGCCAACCATCCTCATCGCCGGTGGCGAGGGTAAAGAGCAGGATTTTTCACCGTTGGCAGAGCCAGTGCGGCTGCATACGCGCGCGGTCGTGTTGATTGGTAAAGCGGCGCGCTCGATCGAGTCGGCCATCGCAAGTTCGCGCATCAACTGCATTCATGCACGCGACATGCAAGAGGCCGTTGATCTGGCGTTTGCGCAAGCGGCAGCAGGCGATGCGGTGCTGCTCTCACCCGCGTGTGCGAGCTTTGATATGTTCCAGAACTACAAGCATCGCGGCGAGGTGTTTGCCGCGTGCGTCGCCAACCTGAAGCAGCGGCGCGGTCATGTAGGGGGGGCGCATGCTTAGCCAAGCGCTCTCACGTACTGGGTCGCGGCTGTTTGCGAGCGCCGACACCAGCCGACCACGCACCGCCATCGATATGACGTTGCTGTGGTGTGTTGTGCTGATGCTCGCCATCGGCTTTGTGATGGTCTATTCAGCGTCCATCGCGATGAGCGAAGCGGAGAAGATGACCGGCTATCGCTCGACGTATTTCATGATGCGCCACGCTATCTATCTGACCATTGGCGTCGTCGGTGCGCTCATCGTGTTTCAGATTCCGATGCAGCTGTGGCAGCGCGCGGCGCCGCTCTTGTTTATGGCGGGCGGCTTGCTACTCGTGCTGGTGTTGATTCCCGGTATTGGACGCGAAGTGAATGGCTCGCGTCGCTGGATCAATTTGGGCTTCATGACCATGCAGCCCTCCGAAGTGATGAAACTGCTGACGGTGCTTTACGCGGCGGACTACACCGTGCGCAAAGCGGCCTTCATGGATGACTTCAAGAAGGGCTTCTTGCCGATGTTTTCGGTGATGGTCTTCATGGCGGCGCTGTTGCTGCGGCAGCCTGATTTCGGCGCACTGGTTGTGGTGACCGCTATCGCGATGTCGATTCTGTTCCTCGGCGGCCTTAACTGGCGCGTGTTCGCTGGGCTACTGGTGTTGCTGGCGATCGCGTTCACGGTACTCATCATTTCCTCGCCATACCGCCTGCAACGTATCTTGGGGTTTATGGACCCATGGGCCGACCCATTCGGCAAGGGTTACCAGCTCTCGCACTCGCTCATCGCGTTTGGACGTGGCGAATGGTTTGGTGTGGGACTTGGCGCGTCTGTCGAGAAGCTCTTTTATCTGCCCGAGGCGCACACCGATTTCTTGATGGCGGTGATCGGTGAAGAACTCGGACTGATCGGCGTGACAGTGGTGCTAGTGCTGTTCGCCACATTCATCTACCGCGCGTTTATGGTCGGCCGCGAAGCCATGCTGCGCGAAAAGTACTTCGCTGCGCTGGTCGCGCAAGGCATCGGCATTTGGCTCTCGGTGCAAGCGTTCATCAATATGGGCGTCAACATGGGCTTGCTCCCGACAAAGGGCCTGACGCTGCCGTTCCTGTCGTTTGGCGGCACCGGCATCCTTGTTAACTGTGCCGCCGTTGCGATTCTGCTGCGCATCGACTATGAGAATCGCGCGCTTTCTAACGGGCAACGTAAGGGAGTGCTGAAGGTATGAAAACAGCACTCATCATGGCTGCGGGCACCGGCGGACACATTTATCCGGGCATCGCGATTGCGCGCGAATTGGAGGCCAAAGGCTTTCGCATCGTCTGGCTCGCCACGCCCAACGGCATGGAGCATAAGCTCGTCGGCAAAGTCGGTTACCCGATTGAGGTCGTGCAGATGAGCGGCGTGCGCAGCAAAGGCAAGCTCGCGTGGCTGTTGCTGCCGCTCACCCTGTTGCGTGCGTTTTGGCAATCGCTGCGGATGTTGCGTCGCGTGAAACCCGACGTGGTGGTTTCGATGGGTGGCTACATCGCTTTCCCCGGCGGCATGGTGGCAGTGTTGCTCGGCAAGCCGCTCGTGGTGCATGAGCCGGGTGCACATGCCGGACTTACCAACCGTGTATTGGCACTCATCGCCGACCGCGTACTCGTAGGCTTCCCGAAATCGTTCGATGAAGTGCCGCACAACGCATTAGCAAAGATGCTTTCGAAGCCAACCAAGCTCGACTGGCTCGGCACGCCTGTGCGTGAAGACATTACGCGCCTCGCTGAGCCCGCCGCGCGTATGGCGGGCCGCACGGGACCGCTGCGTTTGTTGATCGTCGGCGGCAGCCTCGGCGCAAAGACGATGAATGATTTAGTGGTTGCGGCACTCGCCGCGATGCCGGTCGATACGCGGCCTTCGGTGGTGCATCAGTCGGGCGAGAAGAATTACGATGAGCTGGTCGCGGCTTACAGCGCCTCCGGTGTGCAAGCCGAGGTCAAGCCGTTTATTGATGACATGGCGGCGATGTACGACTGGTGCGTCCTCATCATCTGCCGTGCCGGTGCGATTACCGTTGCTGAGATTGCGGCAGTGGGCGTGGCCAGCGTATTGATTCCACTCCCTTGGTTTGTGGCCGAGGAGCAATTGGCCAACGCAAAATTTCTGGCGGACGCTGGTGCTGGCGTATTGGTCAACCAGAAGACCGAGACCGCCGAGGGCTTGCGTGAAAAGCTTGAGGCGATCACGCGCGAACGTGCGCAGGCGATGGCCGCGATCGCGCGCGGGCTTGGTAAACCCAATGCGACGCGTGCGTGCGCGGATGTTTGCGCTGAGCTGGCGGGGGTACGCGCATGAAGCATAAGGTTAAGCATCTTCATTTTGTCGCAGTCAACGCCCGCATTCGCTGCGCGAATGCTCGGGTCGGCTCCGCGCGCCGTGCTCTGCTTGCGCGCGGCCGCCAATGCCAATTCATCGCGGAGGCTCGCGATGCGGCATAAGGTTAAGCATCTTCATTTTGTCGGCATTGGCGGGTCCGGCATGTCGGGCATCGCCGAAGTGCTGCTCAATCTGGGCTACACGGTCAGCGGGTCTGACCTCGGCGAGAGCGCCACGGTCACGCGTTTGCGTGGTCTTGGCGCAAAGGTGCTCATCGGTCACACCGCAAGCAATATTGCTGGTGCAGATGTAGTCGTGATATCCAGTGCGGTCAAGGCGGATAACCCAGAAGTCGTGGCCGCTAAAGCCGCGCAGGTGCCAGTCGTGCCGCGCGCGATGATGCTCGCCGAGTTGATGCGCTTCAAGCAGGGTATTGCGGTTGCGGGTACGCACGGTAAGACCACCACCACATCGTTGATCTCACACGTTTTGGCTGAGGCGGGGCTCGATCCGACCGTGGTCATCGGCGGCCGCTTGAACTCGATTGGCACCAACGCCAAGCTCGGCTCGGGCGAGTACCTCGTGGCCGAAGCCGACGAATCGGATGCGTCGTTCCTCTTTTTGCAACCCATCATGGCCGTGGTCACCAATATCGACCAAGACCACATGGAGACCTACGCGCACGACTTTGCTAAGTTGAAGTCGGCGTTTGTCGAGTTCTTGGAGCACTTGCCGTTCTACGGACTCGCGGTGGTGTGCATCGATGACGATAACGTGCGCGAAATTGTGCCGCGCATGACCAAGCCAGTGCGTACCTATGGCTTTGATGCGAGCGCAGATCTCCGCGCCGTAAACGTCACGGCGGCCAACGGCAAGATGCGTTTCACGGCGACGTCCGTGCGCGACAAGACGGTACTTGACTGCGAGTTGAACCTAGCGGGTACGCACAACGTGCTTAACGCGCTTTCGGCGATTGCGATTGCGCGCGAGGTCGGCGTTGAGGATGCGGCGATTGCAAAGGCGCTTGCGTCCTTCGGTGGCGTCGGACGTCGTTTCCAACGCTATGGCGAACTCGCTTGCGGCGCTGGCAAGGATAGCGGCACCTTCACACTTATCGACGACTACGGTCACCACCCTGCGGAGATGGCTGCCGTGCTCGCTGCGGCGCGCGGCGCGTTTCCGGGTCGTCGCATTCTGCTGGCGTTTCAGCCCCACCGATTTACGCGGACGCGCGATTTGTTCGAAGACTTTGTGCGCGTGCTTTCCACGGCGGACGAAGTGGTGTTGGCCGATGTCTACCCCGCAGGCGAAGCACCCATCGTCGCCGCGGACGGGCGCTCACTTATGCGTGCCATGCGCGTGATGGGGAAGGTCGAGCCAACGTTTGTCGCGACGCCTGCGGAAATGCCGGAGGCGATCCGCTCGCGCGTGAAAGCGAACGATGTGGTGATCACCATGGGCGCAGGCTCGGTTGGCGGTGTTGCGCCTGCGCTTGCAGGCTTGGCGGGTGGCGAGTGATGAACATGGCTGACCTATCCCAAACCCAAACGAACATCCGCGGAGAGTTGTTGCACAACGAGCCGATGTCGCGCCACGTGTCGTGGCGTGCGGGCGGCAACGTGAAGCGCTTCTTTAAGCCCGTCGACCTCGATGATCTGCGTGCCTTCCTTCCAACTGTCCCGGCTAACGAGCCAATCATGTTCGTCGGCTTGGGCAGCAACCTTCTTATCCGAGACGGTGGCTTTAGCGGAAGCGTTGTGCTCACCACGCCACTGCTCGGCGGCATCGCGCTCGACGCGAACGACGCTCGAATTGTTGTGGCGGGTGCGGGGGCGGCGTCACCGCATGTCGCGAAGTTCGCCGCGAAGAATCATCTCGGTGGAGCCGAATGGCTTGCCGGTGTGCCTGGCACCATCGGCGGCGCACTCGCGATGAACGCAGGCTGCTACGGCACCGAAACCTGGGAGCAGTTGGTCGATTGCAAAACGGTTGACCGTCAAGGCCAGTTGCATACACGTACGGCGGCGGATTTCGACATTGGTTATCGCCATGTCGAGTTACGTCATGGCCGTATCAACGAGACCGAATGGTTCGTCTCGGCGCGGATGCGTTTTGAACAAGGTGATGCGGCAGTTGCTCAAGCGCGCATCAAGGAGCTGCTTGCAAAACGCATGGCTTCGCAGCCGCTGGATAAGCCTAACGCGGGTTCTACATTCCGCAATCCGCCGGGCGACTACGCAGCGCGGCTCATCGAATCGTGTGGACTCAAGGGCTTCGCGATCGGCGGCGCTCAAGTGTCTACCAAGCACGCCAATTTCATTATCAATACCGGCAGCGCCACCGCTGCCGACATCGAAGCGATGATTGAACACATGCAGAAAACCGTTCGCGAGCAGACGGGCGTGGAGTTGATTCGCGAAGTCAGGATTGTTGGAGAGCACGCTTGAACATCGACGTAAAGAAACTCGGAAAAGTCGCAGTATTGATGGGCGGCTCGAGCGCGGAGCGCGAAATCTCGCTGCTCTCCGGCAACGGCGTGCTCGCAGCCTTGCGTGAAAAGGGCGTTGACGCGCACGCGTTCGATCCGTCTGTGCATTCACTGTTTGATTTGCCAAAAGAGAAGTTCGACCGCGTGTTTATCGCACTTCACGGTCGCTTTGGCGAAGACGGCACGGTGCAGGGCGTGCTCGAAGCGCTCGGCATTCCGTATACCGGCTCGGGCGTGATGGCGAGCGCGTTGGCCATGGACAAGTGGCGTACCAAGTTGGTTTGGCTGGCGAGTGGTGTGCCCACGCCGCGCTATCACTTGCTCACGCCAGACAGCAATTTCGCCAAGGTGCTGGATGACCTCGGGCTGCCGATGATCGTCAAGCCAGCGCGCGAAGGCTCGTCCATCGGTGTCACCAAAGTGCACACGGCCAACGAATTACCCGATGCATTCGCGCTGGCGCACAAGCTTGATCCGCTGGTGATCGCCGAAGAGTTCATCGACGGGCAAGAGTTAACCGCCACCATTGTTGGCGACGACGCGTTGCCGCTGATTCGTATCGAAGCGCCCCAGGGTGCTTATGACTACAAGAACAAATACTTCACCGACGACACGAAGTACCACTGCCCGTCTGGGATTCGTCCCGAGCTTGAAGACGAGATCCGCGCCACGGCGTTGAAAGCGTTTCGCGTACTCGGCTGTACGGGCTGGGCGCGCGCCGATGTGATGTTGCGTCCAGATGGTCGCTACTCGTTCCTCGAAATGAATACCTCGCCGGGTATGACTGGACACTCGCTTGTGCCGATGGCGGCGCGTGCGGTTGGTCTGAGCTATCCCGATCTTTGTGTACGCATTCTTTCCATGGCGAAGTTGAACAGCTAATGGCTAAGCCTCCCTCCCGCCCCCTCGCTAAAGCTGACGCAGCGTCGTCGGCTGCGCCGCTGCACTCGCGGCGCAGCGTGGTGCTGGGCGTGTCGCTCATGGCGATGCTGCTCGCGGCGGCAGGTGTGTTTGCGGCGCTGGGAACGTTGCCGCAGTTGGCGCGTCATTTCCCCGTTGAGCGCGTGGTGTTCGTGAGCGCTGGTCCTGAGCGACTTGTTGAGGTGAGCAACGAGGAGCTTGAGCGCGTCGCAGAAGCGCTGCAAACCCGCGGCGCGAACATGCTGCAACTCGATTTGATCGCCCTGAAAGCAGCGATTAAGCAGATTACCTGGGTGCGCGAAGCCACTGTACGGCGGCAGTTTCCGGGGACGCTGGAGGTGGCGATTGAAGAGCATCGCGTGGCGGCACGCTGGGCGGCGTTGTCGGTGAAGCCAGCCAGTGCGGAAAACACGGAAAGCGCGGATAGCGCGGAAAGCGATCAGGGCGCTGAGTCAAAGCGCCCGCTGGTGAACACCTTTGGTGAAGTCTTTTCCGCGCAAATGAGCGACGAGCGTGCCGACCAGTTGCCACTCCTGCGCGGGCCAGCAGACTCTTCAGCCGAAGTATTGACGCGCATGGTGTCGGCCGCCCCAGTGCTTACCGAGATCTCACGCAGTGCGCGAGAAGTGACCCTCACCGAGCGGCGCGCATGGCGTGTGGTGCTCGATAACGGCACGGCACTTGAGCTCGGCCGAACCGATAGTGACGTGCGATTGGCGCGCTTTGTCCGCGCCTACCCACAAGTTGTCGTCCTGCAAAACCCAAATGGCAATGTTGATTTGCGTTACGCAGGCGGCTTTGCAATTAAAGGCACGCTACCGGCGGCGAAGGCGAAGTCGACCACAAAGGTCGAAAGCCCAACCCGTGTCGGTAACGGACGCAGTACCTTAATGCACTAGCAGAGCGGATAACCAACATGAACCGAGAAATCAGAAACTTGATTGTTGCCCTCGACATTGGCACCTCTAAGATCGTCGCGATCGTCGCTGAGGTGAACAGTGAAGGCGCGATCGCGGTGCTTGGCTTGGGGCAGCACCCATCGCGCGGCTTGAAGAAGGGCGTGGTCGTCAACATTGAGGCGACTGTTGCAGGCATTCAAAGAGCCCTTGAAGAAGCGGAGCTTATGGCGGACGTCAAGATCAAAGACGTCATCACTGGCATCGCAGGCTCGCACATCAAGAGCTTCAACTCGCACGGCATGGTCGCCATCAAAGACCGCGAAGTGTCGCAGTTCGACGTCGATCGCGTCGTTGAGACCGCGCGCGCCGTCAACATTCCGATGGACCAGCAAATCCTGCACATCCTCACGCAGGAATTCATCATCGATGGCCAAGAGGATGTGCGTGAGCCAGTCGGCATGAGTGGTGTGCGCTTGGAGGTGAAGGTACACATCGTCACTGGTGCGGTGAGTGCCGCGCAGAACATCATGAAGTGTGTACGTCGCTGTGGCTTGGAGCCGCGCGACTTGGTGTTGCAGCCACTGGCCTCCGCCGTCGCCGTGCTCTCGCCTGATGAAAAAGACCTCGGCGTTTGCTTGGTCGATATCGGTGGCGGCACGACGGACATCGCCGTGTTTACCGGTGGCGCGATTCGTCATACCGCGGTCATCCCCATCGCGGGCGACCAGATCACCAATGACATCGCCATGGCGCTGCGCACACCGACTAAGGACGCTGAGGACATCAAGATCGCGCACGGCTGCGCGCTGCGTTCCATTGCCAGCGTCAATGATGTGATTGAAGTCCCAGGCGTGGGCGATCGCGGCCCACGTCAGATGTCGCGCCAAACGCTTGCCGAAGTGATCGAGCCGCGTGTGGAAGAACTGTATTCGTTGATCCAGCGCGAACTGCGCGCGAGTGGTTTTGAGGAGTTGCTCTCTAGCGGCATCGTGCTTACCGGCGGCAGCGCAGCCATGGCAGGCATGGTGGAGCTTGGTGAGGAAGTGTTCCACATGCCGGTGCGTATGGGCGTGCCGCATTACGCCGGTGGTCTTGCTGAAGTGGTGTGTAACCCGCGGTTCTCCACGGCGGTTGGATTGCTATTGACCGGATTGGAGCAGCGTCAGCGCGAAGAGCATGTGCGCCTGCAATCGAGCAGCTTCAAGAGCGTGTTTGATCGCATGGCGAGCTGGTTCAAAGGAAATTTTTAGGTTGTTTTTTTGGAGTTGGTCCACGTAGTAAAAACCTTAGCAGAGGAGCGTAATACCATGATTGAAATTCTCGATAACTCACAACCCGAAGCCGTGATCAAGGTGATCGGCGTGGGCGGCTGCGGCGGCAATGCGGTCGATCACATGATCACCAATGGTGTGGCGGGGGTTGAATTCATTTGTGCAAATACCGATGCACAAGCACTGAAGCGCAATCAAGCGCGCACAGTGCTGCAGCTCGGCGGCACGGTGACGCGTGGATTGGGTGCAGGTGCCAATCCTGAAATTGGCCGTGCGGCCGCGATCGAAGACCGTGAGCGCATTGCTGAAATGATCCAAGGCGCGGACATGCTCTTCATCACCGCCGGCATGGGTGGTGGCACCGGCACGGGCGCAGCACCGATCGTCGCAGAAGTTGCGCGCGAAATGGGTGTGCTGACCGTTGCGGTCGTGACCAAGCCATTCGCCTTCGAAGGCAAACGCATGAAGGCGGCGACGGCAGGTATCGAAGCGCTCAAGCAGAACGTCGATTCACTCATCATCATCCCGAACGATCGGCTGATGGAAGTCTTGGGTGAGGACGCCACGTTTGAGGACGGCTTCAAGGCGGCCAACGACGTGTTGCATGGTGCGGTCGCAGGCATCGCCGAAATCATCAACTGTCCTGGCTTGGTGAACGTCGACTTCGCTGACGTGCGCACCGTCATGAGCGAGAACGGTGTGGCCATGATGGGCTCGGCGACCGCTTCCGGTGCTGACCGCGCGCAAGTCGCCGCGGAGCGCGCCGCAGCGTCGCCACTGCTCGAAGACGTAAACCTCACGGGCGCGCGCGGCGTGCTGGTGAATATCACGGCGTCGAAGTCCTTGAAGCTGAAGGAAGTCCACGAAGTAATGAACACCATCCGCAGCTTCACCGCTGAAGACGCCACCGTGATCTTCGGTAGCGTGTTCGACGAGGCCATGGGCGACGCACTGCGCGTGACCATCGTTGCGACGGGCCTTGGTGGTCGTATCACGAAGCAAGCACCACAGGTGGTGTACTCGGCACCAGTGATGCAGCGTACCGGCACGGACGACGCTGTTGGAGCGGTTGGCCAACAACAAGCTACGCCCGCAGGCGCAATCAACTACGCTGAGCTTGATCAGCCAGCGGTGATGCGTTCGCGGCGTACTGCGCAGGTGTCTGCTTTGCAGACGTCCGGAATGGATACTTATGACATTCCGGCATTCCTCCGCAAACAAGCCGATTAGCATGGCCTCATCAATCTGCTGCGCGGCTTGATCGCGGCGTTGCGCGGTGCTCGTGATCCTCATGGATTTCATATCCATTCCGGTCACTGCGCTCCGTGCGCCTTGCGCTGAAGCCGCTCGCGACGATTGCTGAAGCCATGCGTATAGCGGTGGCGACAATTTCCGCCGCCTAGTCCAGCAGCACGATTGGATCGGCACCATCGTCAGACGGGAACCTCTGCCCCGTCTGACGATGCGTCGCCGTCGCAATTTGCAGGAAACGAAAGTCGTTTATCCACGGGCGTTTTCAGGCAAAAACGTGCTGGAAACGCCCGTGGATAAACGAGCTTTGATAGACCGCCGCTTACTCCTATGCTCGGTTTGACAGATTCCGTATCACGGAACATAATGTTCGATGATCGTATCGTTTGCCGACGCTGACACCGAAAAGCTTTTTCAGAGCGTATCGGTACGGCGCTTTCGCAATATCGAGCGCGTCGCGCGCCGCAAGTTGCTGCAACTCCACGCGGCTCCCGAATTGGCTTCGTTGAAGGTGCCACCTGGCAATCAGCTTGAAGCCCTAAAGGGTGATCGAAAAGGCCAGCACAGCATCCGCGTGAATGACCAATGGCGAATCTGCTTCGTGTGGCGAAAAGATGGCGCGCACGATGTTGAGATTGTCGATTACCACTGATGTGCAGCCGGCGCAGCCTTGAAACTTTAGGATCGGAACTCACATGACCACTATGCTAGACGAAATTCACCCCGGCGAAGTTTTGCTGGAAGACTTCATGAAGCCGATGAACATCACGGCGCGTCAGCTAGCGGCCGATATCGATGTGTCGCCCAGCCGTATCAGCGAACTGGTCAACGGGCAGCGCCCGATCACCGCCGATACCGCACTTAGGCTTGGTCTTTTTTTCAGTATGGATCCGCGCTTCTGGCTCAATCTGCAAACCGAGTACGATATGCGGGTGGCGTCGCGCTCGCTTCAAAAGTCTTTCTCCGCGCGCATTCGCGTTTTCGATCCAACCCAGCAAGCTTCCGCATGATTCGTCAACGTACTGTTAAGAACAAAGTTCGCGCCACGGGCGTGGGCGTTCACCTCGGCCATCGTGTTGAGATGACCATTCGCCCCGCCGCGCCGAACACGGGCATCGTGTTCGTGCGCACCGATATGCCCGGCGCGCCGACCGTGAAGGCGCATGCGCTCAACGTGAACGACACGCGCATGTCCACGCGTATCGAAGACGCGACGACCGGCGCGAATGTCGCCACCGTCGAACACTTGATGTCTGCGTTCGCAGGCCTTGGCATCGACAACGCGTATGTGGACCTGAACGCGGTTGAAGTGCCGATCATGGACGGCAGCGCGGCACCGTTCGTATTTCTCATGCAAGCCGCGGGCACCGAGGAACAAGCGCCCGCCAAAAAATACATCCGTGTGTTGAAGCCCATCGAGTTGAAGGACAAGGACAAGACGGTACGTCTTGAGCCTTACAACGGCTTCAAGCTCAAGTTTTCGATTGCGTTTGATCACCCGGTATTTCACGGCCGCCAGAATGACGTGGAACTCGATTTTGCCGAGACGCCGTTCGTGAAAGAAGTCGCGCGGGCGCGCACCTTCGGCTTCACGCACGAGGTGGAAGCAATGCGCCAGGCGGGCTTGGGGCGTGGTGGTTCGCTCGACAACGTCATCGTGATCGACGACTTCCATGTGCTTAACCCAGATGGTCTGCGCACCGAGGACGAATTCGTGAAGCACAAGGCGCTCGACGCAGTGGGAGATCTCTATATGCTGGGGCATCCACTCATCGGCGCGTTTACCGGCGTGAAGTCGGGCCACGCGATGAACAACCAGCTGGTGCGCGCGTTGCTTGCGGACCAGTCGGCTTGGGAGTGGGTGACGTTTGACCGTCGCGAGGACCTACCCGGCGCATTCGGCGTGATGTCGCTGACGACCGCCGCTGGCACCTGACCCTATATGTATATAGCTATCTAGCGAGAGGCAGTCCATGATGATCGGCTTGAGGTTTTTGTTGCTGTTTGCCGTGATGGCCATCGCCGTTACGTTCCTGACCTACGTGTTCACCAAGAACCCGCGCTTCCTCACGTACACCAAGCGCATCGTCAAAGTCACCTTTGCGGTGGTGGGGTTGTTCTTGCTGATCTACTTTGGCGAGCGCCTGTTGCTGGTGCTTTAGGCGGGCTTCCGTTTTCCCTGCGAAGGCGCGAACCACGCACGGCTTTTGCCGTCAAAGCGGGGTCTGATGACGCGGAAAGCTAGCCGTTAGTCGCCATTTGTGAGTGCCCGCTTACTTTTGGCGCCACGCTTAGTAAGGATGCGTTGTACCGTGGTCTTGAGCGGCGTTTCGCCAAGTTTGCCCGCCAAATCAGCCAGTTGAGCGTCACTGATGGGGGTTTTCTGGACGGCCAGGCGGACTGAGGTTGGGGTGGGTGGACGCCACGTCGAAATTGCCGGTTGCACCAGCACGCGAATTGATGTAACCTCTTGTTCTTGCTTGTTTTTTTTGCCAGAAGTTTTCTCCAGCTGGTTCTGGAAATTTTCTAGTAAGCGCGGCGAATAGGCTTTTAAGTTCGTCGCAATCGCGCCGTTAGCCGCGGCAATTACCAAGGTCGACCCCTCCAGTGCAGCAACCCGGCACAGCGTTTCCCAGCCGGGTGGGAGCGTGTCCCCAAAAATTTTCTGCAGGCGCCCAAGACGCCGCTGTTGCGCCATTACTGGCGAAACATCGTCGTTCTCTCTAAGCAGGGCCTGGATGGGTTTGAAGCTGGTCTTCACCTGAGCGGCCACGAGTTTCAAGAGGTTTTGATGAACATCATTCTAGTCTCAGACAGTCTGGCCAAAAGCCGAATTGTCACGATCTCGCAGTCGCAGATCATCATGGCCGCGCTTGGCTTTGTCAGCGCCGGATTCATGCTCGCGCTGGGAACGTACTGGTTCACCATGAAGTACGCGGTGGACATCCAGAACCCGTTCATCCAGAGCCTGATCTCCACGCTCACCCAGCAAAACACCCAGCAAGCTGAAAAGGACATGCGCGAGCAGCTCAATTCGCTCGCGGTCAAGCTCGGCGAATTGCAGGCGCGCATGATGCGCCTCGACGCCTTCGGCGAGCGCTTGGCGAAGGTCGCAGGTGTTAAGGGCGAATTCAATTTCTCGGACACCCCCGGTCTCGGTGGTCCAGCCCCCACCAACATTAGCGGCGAGATTAGCTACAAAGACTTCTCGATGAAGCTCGATGAGGTCTCTAAGCTATTGGATGACCGATCCGACAAGCTCGGCGTGCTCGACTCGATGCTCATGGAAGGTCGCCTCGCGGCCAAAGCCATCCCGACGACTATGCCGGTGACCAGCGGCTACTACTCGTCGAACTTCGGCTATCGCATTGACCCATTCAACGGCCGCAGCGCATTTCATGCTGGCGTTGACTTCATCGCCGCACCCGGTTCGCCGATCCTTGCCGCCGCAGGTGGCATCGTCTCCGCCTCCGAGTGGCATAGCGAATACGGCAACATGGTCGATATCGACCACGACAACGGGCTGACCACACGCTACGCCCACTTGTCGAAAAAGAACGTCAAAGTTGGCGACGTCGTCCTTAAAGGACAACAGATCGGCGAACTCGGCCAGACCGGCCGCGCCACAGGCCCCCATCTTCACTTTGAAGTCCGCGAAAACTCGGTTCCGCTCAATCCGAACCGCTTCCTGAATTTCGCCCGCGCGCAGACGCCGCCTCAGGCCGTCAAGACTGCCCGCGCCCCCTAAGTAACTCGACCCGCCGCCAGCTGGTGATCAGCTAGCGGCCGACGCGCGCCCCGCTCATGCGAAGGCGCGCGTTTGCGCTTGCGCGCGCAGGTGTTTGCATTCCATCGCGTTATCGCGCGCCGCTGCTAGCAAACCAAACCGTTTCTTCTTTCCGCATCCTCCCGCATCTTCCTTTTTGTATTTGAAAGCTTGCAATGCTCGACACCTTTCTAAAGTCCATCTTCGGTAGCCGCAACGAACGCTTGCTCAAGCAGTATCGAAAGCGCGTCGCCGCGATTAACGCGCTCGAACCCACCATTGAGGAGCTGTCTGATGACGCGCTCAAAGCAAAGACGCAAGAATTCCGTGACCGCTTCGCCAAAGGCGAAACGCTCGATGCGTTGTTGCCCGAGGCCTTCGCCGTGGTGCGCGAAGGTGGCAAGCGCGCACTCGGTATGCGTCACTTTGATGTGCAGCTTATCGGCGGCATGGTGTTGCACGACGGCAAGATCGCCGAGATGCGCACCGGTGAAGGTAAAACCCTCATGGCCACGCTGCCTTGCTACCTGAACGCGATTGCAGGTAAGGGCGTACACGTGGTGACGGTCAACGACTACCTCGCCAAGCGCGATAGCGAGTGGATGGGGCGTCTGCACAATTTCCTAGGCATGTCCGTTGGCTGCAACCTCTCGCAGATGCCAGAGGAAGAAAAGCGCATCGCATTCGCGGCAGATATTACCTACGGCACGAACAACGAATTCGGCTTCGATTACCTGCGCGACAACATGAAGAACGGCAAAGAAGAGCGCGTCATGCGCGGCCTCAACTTTGCGATTGTCGATGAGGTTGACTCGATTCTGATCGACGAGGCGCGCACGCCGCTGATCATTTCGGGGCAAGCGGAAGATTCGACCGCGATGTACCAAAAGGTGAACACGCTGGTGCCGTTCCTCACCAAGCAAGAAACCGAAGACGGCCCGGGCGACTTCTGGTGTGATCTCAAGCAGCACACCGTGTTGCTCTCTGAGCAAGGCCACGAGCGCGCTGAAGAGCTCATGGTGAAAAATGGTCTGCTGCCTGAGGGCGCGTCGCTATACGACCCCGCCAACATCATGCTGATGCACCATATGATGGCAGCCATCCGTGCGCACGCACTCTACCATCGCGATCAACATTACGTGGTTAACAATGGCGAGATCGTCATCGTCGATGAGTTCACCGGACGCATGATGACGGGTCGTCGTTGGTCCGAAGGTTTGCACCAAGCGGTTGAAGCCAAAGAAGGCCTGAAGATTCAGAACGAATCGCAAACCCTCGCGTCGATCACGTTCCAAAACTACTTCCGCCTCTATAACAAGCTCGCCGGCATGACCGGTACGGCTGACACCGAGGCGTTCGAATTCCAATCGATCTACAGCCTCGAAACGGTGATCATCCCGACCAACCGACCGATGGTGCGTAAGGACGAGAACGATCTGGTCTTCATGACCTCGCGTGAAAAACATGCGGCCATTGTTCAGGACGTGCGCGATTGCTACGAGCGTGGTCAGCCCGTGCTGCTCGGTACCACCTCG
The DNA here is from genome assembly GCA_021300055.1 of Nitrosomonadaceae bacterium. GTDB lineage: Bacteria > Pseudomonadota > Gammaproteobacteria > Burkholderiales > Usitatibacteraceae > UKL13-2. Next base: position 20,812 of record JAJTHU010000202.1, read on the forward strand.
ATTGAGAATTCAGAGTTGCTTTCCGAGCTGCTCAAGAAAGAGAAAATCCCTCACGAAGTGCTTAACGCAAAGCAGCACGCACGCGAAGCCGAAATCGTTGCACAAGCGGGTAAGCCCAAAGCCGTCACCATCGCCACCAACATGGCCGGTCGCGGTACGGATATCGTGCTGGGTGGATCACTCGAGCGCGAATTGCACGCAATCGAGTCCGACGAGAAACTGAGCGCCGCCCAGAAAGAGGCGAAGATCGCTGAAGCGCGCGCGCAGTGGCAAGAGCGTCACGATCTCGTTGTCTCGCTTGGTGGTTTGCATATTGTTGGTTCCGAACGTCACGAATCACGCCGTATCGACAACCAGCTGCGCGGTCGCGCAGGTCGTCAGGGTGACCCGGGTTCGACGCGTTTCTACCTCTCGTTCGAAGATCCGCTGCTGAAGATTTTTGCGGGTGATCGCTTGAAGTCGATCATGGAGCGTCTAAAGATCCCCGAGGGTGAAGCCATCGAAGCACGCATGGTTTCGCGCTCCATCGAGAACGCGCAGCGCAAAGTCGAAGCGCGTAACTTTGACATTCGTAAGCAATTGCTTGAGTACGATGACGTCGCTAACGATCAGCGTAAGGTTATCTACCAGCAGCGTAACGAGTTGCTCGAGGCCGAGTTGATGACCGAGACTAGTGTCGCGCTGCGCCAAGGCGTGTTCACTGATCTGTTCCGTTTGTATGTGCCCGAAGCCTCGATGGAAGAGCAGTGGGAGCTAGACGCGCTACAGGAAGCCTTGTCGCGCGAGTGGCAGATTGATTGGTCAGTGAAAGCCGCTCTTGAAGCTGAGCCGGAGTTGAGTGATGACGACCTGCTCGGCCGCTTGCTGGATAAAGTTGATCAGATGTACCAAGCCAAGCTGGATCTGATCGGCGTTGAG
>JAJTHU010000276.1 GCA_021300055.1 Nitrosomonadaceae bacterium
AACTCGATACGCGCTCGGGCACATGGATGAGTGTGGACGTCAGCCCCGACGGCAAGCGCTTGGTGTTTGATCTGCTCGGCGATCTCTACCTGCTGCCTATCGAAGGCGGCGACGCGAAGCCGCTGACGTCGAGCATGGCCTGGGAAATGCAAGCCAAGTTTTCGCCAGACGGCAAGCGCATCGCGTATATGTCTGATGCGGGTGGTGGCGACAACATCTGGGTGATGGATGTCGTTGGGGAGAATGCGGGAAAGAACGCCCGCGAAGTGACCCGCGAAAACTTCCGCTTAATGAACAATCCCGTCTGGCATCCAAACGGCAAATACATCGCGGCGCGCAAGCACTACACCGGCACGCGCTCGCTCGGCTCTGGCGAAATCTGGATGTTCCATGCCGATAACGCCGATAAACAAGATGGTGTGGCGCTAAACGAAAAGCCCAACTGGCAGAAAGATTTGGGCGAGCCCGCGTTCTCGCCTGATGGCCGTTACGTCTACTACTCACAGGACACGACGCCCGGCAATCGATTCGAATACAACAAAGACAGCAACACGCAGATCTACCAAATCTTTCGGCGCGACCTAAAACTTGGCAAGACCATTGCTTTTGTCAGCGGGCCTGGCGGTGCGATCCGGCCCACGCCGTCTCCCGATGGCAAGTGGCTCGCCTTCGTGCGCCGCGTGCGCAATCAGTCCACGCTGTTTCTGAAGAATCTACGCTCAGGCGAGGAGGTGCCGGTCTGGGGACACCTTGAGCGCGATATGCAAGAAGCGTGGGCGATTCATGGCGTTTACCCCGCATTTGCGTGGATGCCGAATTCGAAAGAAGTCGTGGTGTGGGGCAAAGGAAAACTGTGGCGCGTCGATCCCTTCAAGCCCGGCGCGGCCGACCAAGCGCGCGAGATTCCGTTTCGCGTGCAGCACGAGCGTGAGATTCGCCAGGCGCTGCGTTATCCCGTGAACGTTGCGCCTGATGAATTCGATGTGCATCAATTACGTTGGGTCAACGTTTCGCCGCAGGGCGATCGGGTGGTTTATTCGGCGCTGGGCAACCTTTACATAAAGTCGCTGGTGGGTGCTGATAAAGATAAACCCGCCGCGCGCCTGACGAAGCAAACCACGCATTGGGAGTTTTTCCCGCGGTTTTCGCGCGATGGTCAACGTGTGGTGTTCACCACCTGGCACGATCAGGAACAGGGTAGTGTGCGCGTGCTTGATCTCAAGAGCGGCAAAGAGTCACTGGTCACGCCGATGCCGGGGCAGTACACGCAGACCGCGTTCTCGCCCGAAGGGCGCAGCGTTGCATTTACGAAGTCGCGCGGTGGGTTCCTCACCACGCCATTGTTTGGGCATGAGCCCGGTGTTTATGTCTCCACGCAGGACGCAAAGGGCGATTGGAGTACGCCACGCCTCGTCACCGACGACGGCAGCGCGCCACAGTGGGCGAACGACAACAACGCCTTGCACGTGACGCGCTTCGCCTCCCAAAACGAGGTTGACTGGACTAACTCGTTGGCGCGCATTGACTTGACCACGCGCGACGAGCAAGTGCTGGTGCGCAGTGATTTGGCGAACGCGTTTGCAATCTCGCCCGACGGCGCGTGGTTGGCGTTCCGTGAGCGTTTTCAAACGATGGTGATGCCGCTTCCTGAGACGGGGCGTGCGTTCAACGTCAATCGCCGAGCCACCGCGCTACCGGTCCGTCAGCTTAGCGTAAACGCTGGCGACTACGTGCATTGGTCGGGCGACAGCAAGACGGTGTACTTCTCATTGGGTGATGAGCTTTTTGTGCGCCCGCTCGACGAATCATTTGCGTTTGTGCCCGGGGCGAAATCGCCATTGCCGAAAATCTCTGAAAACGGCATCAAGATCGGCTTCAAAGTACTTGCCGACAAGCCGACTGCGACAACGGTGATCAGCGGAGCCAAGATCATCACCATGCGCGGCGATGAGGTCATTGAAGATGGCCGCATTGTGGTGCGCGGCAATCGCATTGTCGCGATCGGTAAAGCCTCAGAGGTGACGGCCCCTACCGGTGCGGTGATCATCGATGCTAAGGGCAAGTCGATCATTCCGGGCTTGGTCGATGCTCACTGGCACGGTGCGGTTGGGGTAGGCGGTATCGTGCCACAGCAAAGCTGGGTGAATTACGCTTCACTGGCTTTTGGCGTTACCACTTTCCACGATCCCTCTAACGACACAGCGACCATTTTCACGATGAGTGAAATGCAACGCACCGGCAAGGTCATTGGCCCGCGCGTATTCTCGACGGGGACGATTCTCTACGGCGCTAAATCGACAGTCACGGCAGAGGTCAATAACCTCGACGATGCGCTGACACATCTCAAGCGCATGAAAGAGGCAGGCGCATTCTCGGTGAAAAGCTACAACCAGCCGCGCCGCGATCAGCGCCAGCAAGTGCTCGAAGCCGCGCGCCAAACCAATATGATGGTGATGCCCGAAGGGGGTTCACTGTTCCAACACAACATGAACATGATCATCGATGGCCATACCGGCATCGAGCACTCGATTCCCGTGGCAAATGCGTACGATGACGTCAAGCAGCTCTGGTCACAAACGAAGGTAGGCTACACGCCAACGTTTAACGTCGGTTTCGGGGGGCTGGACGGCGAACACTATTGGTATGCCCAAAGCGACGTTTGGAAGCATTCGTTGCTCTCAAGATACGTTCCGCGATCCGTTCTCGAGCCACGCGCAGTGCGACGTCTGACAGCGCCCGACGAGGACTTCAACATCCTCTCGATCGCCAAAACAGCAGTGCAACTCCAGCGTGCGGGTGTGCCGGTGATGATCGGTGCACATGGACAGCGCGAGGGCTTGGGCTCACACTGGGAGATGTGGACGGTCGCAAAAGGCGGTGCGACACCGCTGGAGGTCATTCGCGTCGGCACGATCAATGGCGCGCGGCACCTCGGCATGGAAAAAGAGATTGGCTCACTGGAAGTTGGGAAGCTCGCCGATCTAGTCATCATCGACGCCGACATCATGGCCGACATTTACAAGACCGATCGGGTTACGCACGTCATGCAGAACGGGCGCCTGTTTGAGGCGGCCACCATGAATGAAATCGGTGCGACGCCTAAAGCGCGTAAGCTCTTCTTTGAGCGCGCTGGTACGCTCTTTGGGGCCGGCGACGAGCAAGTCTTGATGGTTAACGGCGTTGACCACAGCCGCTGCCGTCACTAGGCCGCTCACGCGCTAGATCGGCCAAGCACGCGTCCGCCTTGCTAGAAGCGGCTAGCGCGGAAGGGCGTAAGGTCGGCTTTGGGGGTGTCGCCGTTCACCAGTGCCGTAATCACATTCGCTGTGACGCCCGAGAGGGTTAGGCCAAGGTGTTGGTGCCCGAAAGCGAAGTAAAGGTCATCGTGGAACTCGGCGCGCCCAATCACGGGTAGGTGATCGGGTAACGAGGGGCGGCAACCCATCCAAGTGGTGGCATGATTGTCGCCGAGTTCGGGCAACAGCGCGTTGAGGTGCTTTCGAAGCAGCTCAGTGCGGCTTGGTGCCGGCGGTAGGTCTAACCCAGCAAATTCGACAATGCCGGTCATGCGTAGTCCCATATCCATCGGCGTCATGATCACGCTGCGCTCGTACGACGCCACTGGGATCGTGAACCCAGGCTTCGCACCTGGAATCGTCAGGTGATAACCACGCTCTGCCTCAACTGGAATGTCGTATTCGAGCATGCGCGCGAGACGGCCGGACCAGGCGCCAGCGCAGAGTACCATCTGTTTGGCGCGAAAGCTCACACCTCGACGGGTGGTGGCGACGAACTTGTTGACGCTGTAACTGAGCGAGTCGATGAGGTCCACCGTGACAATGCCACCATTGGCGCGATACGCGCGCTCGAGTCCTTGGCAGACTGCATAGGGGTCGCCGACGTGTCCAGTGCCGCGGTAGCGAAAGCCACCCGACACCTCAACGCCAAGGCCTGGTGCAACCGCTTGCGTAGCGCTACTGTCGAGCCAGTCTGCATCCACACCCCACCGGCGAAGTTCATCGAGTTCAGCGGCAGCGCGAGTGCGAGAGCGCGGTTCTTCGATGAGCACCAAGTGGCCATCCATATGCAGCAAGTCGGCGACTTTCGCATCTTCGAGTAATGCGGCGAAATCTGCAGCGGCGTGCGACTGCAAGCTCGAGAGGGCAGCGATGCCGCTTTGCAGGCGCGCATCCCCGGCTGCGCGGGCAAACCGTAGCAGCCAAGGCAGTATGTTGAAAATGTAACTCCGGTGGATTCGCAGCGCGCTGTCGTTGCGCCAAAGCAGCGACAGCACCCTTCGAATCGTTTGCGGGTTGGCGAGCGGGACAACTTGCTCCGTCGCAACGTGTCCGGCGTTGCCGAACGATGCGCCGATCCCCGGACCGAGCGCGGAGATTAAGTGAACACTGCGCCCCGAGCGCGCGAGACGAAACGCACAAGCAAGGCCGATGATGC
>JAJTHU010000316.1 GCA_021300055.1 Nitrosomonadaceae bacterium
ATGAACGAAAAAGACTTTTTAACGAACATCAAGCCTTACCTCAACGCCAGCGCAGCGGATTTATCCGCTGCTCAAGCTTCGCGGTTAGCTGACGCACGCCAAAAAGCCCTTGCCGCCTACCGTGAGCCGGTGCGTCTGCTCGGCTTGGTGACCGTCTCCGGTCAGGTTCGTGATCCCGCGTACTTGGTTCGTCAACCGCTGTTCTGGCTACCGATTCTGGCCATTGCCGCGGCAGTCTGGTTTGCGCAACCCGCGTCCCCGGAGGATTTGTACGACAACGCTGGGGTGATTGATGCCAAGCTTCTCACTGGCGAACTGCCGATTGATGCATTCCTCGACAAAGACTTCGCCGAATGGGTAAAAGAGAAAGAGGCCGACCAAGCACCGCGCTAGCGGTTTCCTCGTCGGCTGATTTGCACACGACGGCTCCACGTTTTGCCGAGCGCCGCCCGAGCGGGTTGATGCGCGCCTTTGGCGCGTCCGCGCTTGCGGCTTTGGTTGCTTGCGCGCTCTTCGCGACCCAGCTCCCCAACGCCGCGATAGCCTCGCCCGCAGCACCAAGCGGCACCCCTGCAACCAGCGACTTGAATCAAGCCAAGAAGCCGGCCGCGCAAGTCCCTTGGAAGCGCGTGCCTGAAGCAGACCGAAAAGTGTTGGCCCCGATTGAGCCCGAATGGTCAAAGATGCCGGGCCACCAACAACGAAAGTTACTAGGTGCCGCGAAGGAGTACCCGAAACTCGCGCCGCATGAACAAGAGCGTTTCCAAGAGCGCCTCAAGGCTTGGGCGCACTTGACCCCCGAACAGCGCAGCGCGGCGCGTGAGCGCCACCAAAGCCTGACGAATTTGCCCCCTGAAAAACAGGGGGAGCTCAAGGCGCGCTGGCAGCAAGAGAAAGCCACGCAGCCTCCGGCGTCCGGCACGCCAGCACCGCCCACCACACCTCCGGCGCCGAAATAGCATGACCAACTCTGAGCAGACGTCGGTGCCGCGCGCCGCGGTACCGAGCTTATTGCGTCGTGTCGCGGCGCTTCCGTACGAGGGGCTACTTTTGCTCGCGCTGGTGCTGATCGTGAGTTTTCCGATCGCTGGCCTGAAGGGCATGGCGCTGAGCGGTGTGACTCACATCTTTTACCAAGCGTATCTGTTCATCGTGACCGCTGCGTACTTTTGTTGGCAGTGGCAGAAAAATGGCCAAACGCTACCGATGAAAACTTGGCGATTTCGTGCAACCGATGAACACGGCGCGCGCCTGACGTGGCTGCGCGCATTCGTTCGCTTCCTGTGGGCGATGGCCTTTTTTGGCCCTGCCTGCGTGGGGATTTTGCTGTTCTTCTTCCCGCAGCGATTGAGCCCAGCCATCACGATTTGGTTTTTTCTGCCAATGCTGGCGACGATCCTGTACGCACGGTTCGATCGCGAGGGGCAGTTCTTGCATGACCGCCTAGCTCGGACGCGCCTCGAAGATGCGCCTCCGCCCCCGAAACGCAGCTAAGCTCCGAAGCTCGGCCGCCGAGGGTACTCCTTCAGCAATAGTAGTGCGATCGCGGCAGCGAAAAAAAACATGAGCGGCAGGGACGCGCTCAGCATCGGTGGCCAATCGTTCAGCACCGTCAAGTGGCCTACCAACTGATTGAAGAAATACGCCCCGATACCGATCATGGTGCCGAGCACGAGCTTTGCACCTACACCACCCGCACGATTCGATTGAATCGCAAACGGGATTGCCAGCAGCATCATGACAATGACACCCACAGGCTGAAAAATCTTGTTCCAGAGGGCCATCTCGTAGCGCGTCGTGCTCTGCTTGTTCTCACGAAGGTGATCGATAAAGGCACTGAGGTTCGCGATCGACATTTCTTCTGGCTTCACACGTAGTACCGAGAGCAGATCTGGCGTCATGGCGGAGCGCCATTCGCTTTTGGGTAGTTTCACAATCTGTGCCGAGCCTTTGCTCTTGCCGGGCTTGCCAGCGGTCTCAAACGTCGTGACCTCGACGTTTTCAAGCTGCCACAAGTTACGCTCCATGTAGCGCCCCCGCTCGGCGAGCTTGATCGACACGAGCCGGAACTGATCGTCGAACTCAAAGATGCGCATGCTGATGAGTTCTGTCTCGGGCGTCACGTTCTGGATGTTGACGAACGAGCGATCATCCTTCACCCAAAAGCCCGAGCGGAACTGCCGCGCGACTACATTGGACGTCGCCGAAAGTCGCAACTTCTTCGCGGCCTCCTCAGACACTGGGGCAACAAACTCACCGAAGGCAAACATGATGGCGGAGAACAACACGCCGATGATGGCGGCGAGCCCGGCGAGTCGACCAAGAGATAGGCCTGACGAGCGCATCACCGTCAGTTCGGATTGCGCCGACAGCCGCGAAACTGCGAAGAGTGTTCCCAGTAACGCAGCGACAGGAAAGATCACCACCACGTGCGAAGGTTGCGACAGCGACACGTAAGCGAGGATATTGAGCAAGCCGTAATTGCCACGGCCGATCTGCCCAAGCTCGCGAATCAGATCAAACAGCGCAAAAAGCGCTAGCAAGGCCAGCAACAGAAACGCCGTCGAGACGGCGATTTCTTTCGCGAGGTAGCGAAACAGAATGCTCATGGCCC
>JAJTHU010000359.1 GCA_021300055.1 Nitrosomonadaceae bacterium
CAAACCGTTTGTTACCCCTTTGAAATTCCCCTCTGCCCTCCGAGCACTCAACGCCCAGAACTTCCGCCGCTACTACGTTGGCCAGACGGTCTCGCTGCTAGGGTCGTGGATGCAATCGGTGGCGACCATGTGGTTGCGCAAGAGCGCGAACACCTTGCTGGGTTTGAACAAAAGCACGCGAGCATGCAAGCGCAGTTGGCGAAGCTTGGCTAACGCGCAAATCCAAACAACCGCCGCCTACGGCGCTGTCCATCGACCGAACTCTGTCATCCCGAGCAACGTCGAGGGATCTGCTTCTGTGGCGACAACAGCAGATTCCTCAACGCCGCGCAGCAGAGGCTGCGCTTTGTTCGGAATGACAAACATTTTGCAACTGCTTTGAACTTCCCCTCTGCCCTTCGCGCCCTCAACGCCCAGAACTTCCGCCGCTACTACGTCGGCCAGACGGTCTCGCTGCTAGGTTCCTGGATGCAATCGGTGGCGACCATGTGGCTCGCCTATCGCCTCACCAATTCGCCCGCCGCAACGGGCATGATCGGTTTCTTGGCGCTGTTTCCGTTTTTGTTCATGACGCCGATTGCGGGTGCGTTGTCGGACCGCGTGAGCCGAAAGAAGCTGCTTACTATCGTGGCATTAGTGCTTTTCGTTCACGCCAGCACTTTGGCAACGGTAACCGCACTCGGCTTCATGACCATTGGTCTCCTCGGCGTGTTCGCATTTGTGCAGGGCTGCTTGAGTGCGATTGAGGTGACCACAAGGCACTCGTTCTTTACGCAGTTGGTATCGGACAAGGCCGACCTTCCCAACGCCATCGCGCTCAACTCCATCAACATCAATGGCACACGCTTTGTCGGCCCCGCTCTCGGCGGGATTGTGATTGCTTGGCAAGGCGAAGCTGCATGCTTCGCGATTAACGCGGTGTCGTTCCTCGCGGTGGTCATTCAGCTTTCACGCATCACGCCGCGTCCCGCCGCCCCCAAGGCCTCGCAGTCGTTTACGGCTGATCTCGCCGAAGGGTGGCGCATTGCGTTCACGAGCCCAATCATCCTGCCGTTGGTGCTGATCGTCGGCGCGGTGAGCTTTTGCATTAACCCCTATTCCGTGCTGATGCCTGCAATTGCCGTGGACACTTACAATCGCGGCGCGGAGATGCACGGCATTTTCGTGAGCGCTGTTGGCGTCGGCGCGCTGATCGGCGCCTTCTTGCTCGCGCGACGCACCAACGTGCGCGGCCTGGCCCAATGGGCGCTCGTCACCGCCGCTTGCGCCAGCGCAGGCGCCTTAGCGTTTGGACTCGCCGCGTTGTTAGTCTCGATCCCACTCGCCATGCTGGCCATGGCACTGCTGGGCTTCGGCTTGATGGGCACATCGGTCACCGCCAACACCATCATCCAAACGGTGACGGACGACGACAAGCGCGGCCGCATCGTCTCGGTGTATTCAACATTCTTTGCAGGTGGCGCGCCGCTCGGTCACTACTGCATGGGCTGGGTTGCGCAGCAATGGGGCGCGCCACGGGCATTCTTGCTTTGCGGGGCGCTTTGCGCGGTTGCTGCTGCTGCATTTGCGTGGAATCTCCCCAAGCTGCGTCGCCACCTGCACGCCGCCTACCTTGCGCGTGGCATCATCCCGACACCTGTCGAAACCGACATAACCAAATAGCCGAGCAAAGAGCTGAACTCTATGAGCAACACCATACTCATCTCGCGGGACGCCGCCAACCCCGCGATCGCCACCCTCACCTTCAATCGGCCGGAGGTGTTCAACGCCATGAGTGCCGAACTCATCCACGCCTTTCGCGAGGCGGCGCTGCAGTTGCGTGACGATGCGACGGTGCGTTGCCTGATTCTGCGCGGCGCGGGTAAGGCGTTTTTGGCGGGCGGCGACGTGACCATGTTTCATCGCCGCAAGGACGATCCCACGCTGGCAGACGAAGTCATTCCACTTGGCGATGCGATGCACGAGGGCATCATTGCGCTGCGCGAAGCGCCTTTCCCGGTGATCGCGCAGATCCAAGGCGCGGTGGCAGGCGCAGGGCTATCGATCGCGCTGTCTTGTGACTTCGCCATTTGCAGCGAAGCGGCGACATTCAGCTCCGCCTACACGCGCATCGGCTTGTCACCTGATGGTGGCTCAACTTTTTTCTTGCCGCGCTTGGTCGGCGTGAAGGTTGCTGCCGAACTCATCATGCTGTCGGAAACGCTCAGCGCCACGCGCGCGCGTGAGATCGGCATCGTCAATCGCGTCGTCGCGGCGGATCAGCTTGAAGCGGAAGTAGCGACACTCGCGACTAAGTTGGCAGCCGGACCCACACAAGCATTCGCACAGACCAAGCGCTTGCTTAACCAAACGTTTGAAACGCCGATGCGCGCGCACTTGGACGACGAGATTCGCCGCTTCGCGGCGTGTGCCGCGACGGAAGACTTCAAGGAAGGTGTGACGGCGTTTGTAGAGAAACGCAAACCGATATTCAAAGGTTAGTAGCGTGAGCGCAAAGGGCGCCGCGCGTTACGCCGCGCCAAAACCGCTTACAGAGGCAAGTCTTCAGAAATGAAACTCGCCATTTGGCGGGCGTTTTCAGGCATTTTCCCCAAACACCTCGCCAATGCTAGGGTTTTGCCAACGAGCGCGAGCTAGCGCTTGGAAATAACGAAGGTGAATTCTTTGCCGTTATCCGCGGACGAAAGCAGCGTATTGCCGGTTTGCTTGCAGAACGCGGCGAAGTCTTTCACCGAACCGGGATCGGTCGCGACCACGCGCAGCACCTGCCCCGAGGTCATGTCCGTCAGCGCCTTCTTGGCACGCAGAATGGGCAATGGGCAGTTGAGCCCTTTTACGTCGAGGTCTTTAGCGATGGCTTCGGTGTTCATGTTACGAGATACCTTGGTTGGTGGCAGTGCGGGGAGGCGTGCTGCACCGAACTGCGGTGTCGGCGACGCGAGCGCTTTTTCATGTTGTGTGTGCTAGTTTAGCAAGATGGCTCCGGCGACCAATTCTTCAAGCCCAAGCGCGCACATCCCCCTCGGGAGCGCACTGCGCTTCTGGCTAAAGCTCGGCTGCATTTCGTTCGGTGGCCCCGCGGGGCAAATCGCCATCATGCACCGCGAGTTGGTTGAAACGCGCCGCTGGATTTCCGAAAAGCGCTATTTGCATGCGCTGAATTACTGCATGGTGCTGCCGGGACCAGAAGCACAACAACTCGCGACCTATCTCGGCTGGCTGATGCACGGCACGGTGGGCGGCATCGCCGCAGGCGCACTGTTTGTGTTGCCCTCGCTCGTACTGCTGATCGCACTGTCGTGGCTCTATCTGGCCTTCGGACAGGTGCCAGTGGTCGCAGCACTCTTCTACGGGGTAAAGGCTGCCGTCGTCGCACTGGTGCTGCACGCGGCGTGGCGCTTGGGCAATCGCACCCTCAAGCGTGCGCCGTTAATCGGCATTGCCCTCGCCGCGTTCGTGGCGCTGTTTTTCTTTGACGCGCCGTTTCCTGCCATCATCGCTGTCGCCGCGCTGATTGGCTGGTGGTTGCGCGCATCGCTGGGCAATGCTGCATCCGCGCATGGCGCGTCAGCCAACGCACCCGCAGGCGACCACCCCAACGCCGTGATCGATGACAACACCCCGACACCGCCACACGCGCGTTGGAACCTTGCGCGATGTTTGCGTCTCGGCGCGATTGGCGTCGGGCTTTGGCTGCTCGCCATGCTTGTGCTGTTGGTGACAGTTGGTTGGTCGCACACGCTCACGCAGATGGGCTGGTTCTTCAGCAAAGCGGCGATGGTGACTTTTGGCGGGGCATACGCCGCATTACCCTACGTGTACGACGCCGCCGTCGAACACTTCCATTGGTTAACTGCCGCGCAGATGATCGATGGCTTGGCTCTCGGCGAGACCACGCCTGGCCCGCTCATCATGATCGTGGCGTTCGTGGCCTATATAGGCGGCGTGGGTAACGAAGTCGTCGCCGGCAACAGCTTTGCGTCGGGTGCGTTGGCAGCGTGCGTGGTCACGTTCTTCACGTTCCTGCCTTCATTCATCTTTATCTTGGCAGGGGCGCCGTTTATCGAATCCACGCGCAACGACTTACGTCTGGTGGCACCGCTCACCGCAATCACCGCCGCGGTGGTCGGCGTGATCGCAAAGCTGGCACTCGTGCTCGCGTGGCACGTTTGGTGGCCAGGCGCGTCAATGTCGGCACCATTCGCCGTTAGTTTTGAGTGGCCCGCTGCCGCACTCACCGTTGCGGCGAGCATTGCGCTGATGCGCTACCAGGTTGGTGTGATTTGGGTGATCGCCGCGTGTGGCGCAGCGGGTGTTGCAATCAAGTTGTTCGCTTGACCCCTCACAGGCAACTAAGTGGCAACCCAGTCACCAGACTTTCCGCCGTGCTTTTCGAGCAGACGCACATCGGTGATGCGCATGCCGCGATCCATTGCCTTCACCATGTCGTAAACGGTAAGCAAGCCGACGCTTGCGGCACACAGCGCTTCCATTTCGACACCCGTGCGACCAAACGTTGCCACCGTGGCACGACACTCGATAGTGTTGGCTGCCGCGTCCACTACAAACTCGACCGAGACCTTGTTGATCGGAATCGGATGCGACAGTGGAATCAGGTCGACCGTTTTTTTGGCCGCTTGAATCGCAGCAATGCGCGCCACACCCAGTACATCGCCCTTCTTTGCGGTGCCGCCCTGAATAGCGGCCAAGGTCTGCGGTTGCATATGGATACAACCCGTGGCAACGGCCACGCGGTGGGTCTCGTCCTTGCTGCCCACGTCCACCATATGCGCGTTGCCGCGTTCGTCAAAGTGATTCAAATTAGCCATTTGTATGCTTTCTTACGCGGCCCAACCTAGGCCTTAAACTAAGTCGCACTTAGCAGTGCCTGTGCGGGGGGGTCGGGAACTCCCATCCGCCTGCCGCATCTGACAAACCTAGCAACCCCTACGCTTTCGCAGGCTCGCGCGACCCACTAATGCCATTTAATCGTCTGACTGTTCCCGCAAAGCGCATGATTGTTTACGCAACCGTGGCGGCTTTGCTCGCGCCCGGCATCAACCCGTTGACCGTCGGTGCGGCACACGCAGAGGGACTACCTGACCTCGGCGACGCATCTGACGTCATCGTCACCGAGCCGCAAGAGCGCGCCATCGGCAAGCGCATTATGCTCGACATCCGTGGCGATCGTGCCTTCGTCGAAGACCCGGAAATCACCGAATACATCTCCAGCCTTGGCAATCGGCTGCTGATGGCCTCGCGCGGTGCGACCAATGACAACCGCCGTGATTTCGAGTTCTTCGTGCTCAACGACGAGAGCATCAACGCGTTTGCGCTGCTAGGCGGCTTTGTAGGATTTCACTCGGGGCTGATTCTGGCTTCGCGCAGCGAATCCGAACTCGCGGGCGTGATGGGGCACGAAATCGCACACGTATTGCAGCGCCACGCCGCGCGCGGCGCGATGGGACAACGCGGTAGTGGGCTCATGCAACTCGCGGCGCTGGCCGCCGCCATCTTAGCCGCGCGATCCGGCTCGACATCGAGCGGACAGGCGACGGAAGCTGCCATTGTTGGTGCACAAGCGTTGTCGATTCAGAACCAGCTCGATTACTCGCGCGACTTTGAGCGCGAGGCCGACCGTATCGGCATCCAGATCATGATGCGCGCGGGCTTTGACCCGCAGGGCATGGTGGGATTCTTCGATCGCTTGCTGCGGGCCAACCGCCACAACGATGGCAAAGCGCCGGGCTATCTACGCACGCACCCGCTTACCACCGAGCGAATTGCCGACATGCAAAACCGTGTCGATCAGTTGCTAAGCGAGAGCGACAGCAAACTCAAGATGTACGCCGAGAGTCCAGATTACAAAATGGCGCAAGCAAAGCTGCGCGCCATGTCCATGTCCGGTTTAGACGGCGTTAACTTTTTCAAGAACGCCATTGCTGAGCGCACCGTGCTGCGTAACCGCGCCGATGTTTACGGTCTCGCGCTCGCCCTCACCAAGGCGCGCGACCTCGCTGCGGCCGAGCGTGAATTGGCAAGCATTCGGCAATCACCCGCGCCACACCCTTGGATCGAAAATCTTGCGGCGGAAATCCAGTTACAGCA
>JAJTHU010000126.1 GCA_021300055.1 Nitrosomonadaceae bacterium
CGTCGCGGTGGTCGAGATGACCCGCTCGCCAAGTTGCACCCCGGCGTGAAGACGGTGCCGCTGGTGGTCCTCGTGAATAACGGCACAGCGTCTGCGTCGGAAATCGTTGCCGGTGCGCTCCAAGACCACAAGCGCGCACACATCATGGGTATTCAAACGTTTGGTAAGGGCTCGGTGCAGACCTTGTTGCCGCTCACGCAAACGACAGCGATCAAGCTGACGACGGCACGTTATTTCACGCCGAACGGACGCTCGATTCAGGCCAAGGGCATCACGCCAGACAAGCAAGTCGACGACGGCACGCAGCGTTTCTTGTTGCGTGAGGCTGATCTTGAACGTCATTTGACCAGCGACGACGAAAAGAAAGCCATTGAGGCAATCAAGAATTCGTTGCCGGAGGACAAAAAGGCCAACGCCCTCGCGCAGACGAAGGAAGACGACAAACCGGTGGAATACAAAGCGCGCAATGCGACGGATGGTCGCCCCATCGACTTCGTCTTGCAGCAAGCGCTCAATCACCTAAATGGTCAAGCTGTAGCCGCGAATCCGCGAGAGTGGCTGGCGATGCAGTCCGGCAAAGGTGAAAAGTCAGCGAAGAGCGATAAGGTCGCAGCAGCGCCCAACGCCGCAACTGCACCGAAAGCGGTCGCCGCTCCGTCTAGCGCGCCAGAAAAGCGTTAGTACAGCCGCCACGAGCCTGTCGTGGACGATCAAAGCCTCTTACGATACTCGCGCCACATCCTGCTCGACGCCATGGGCGTCGAAGCGCAGGAGAAGCTTGCTCGCTCTAGGGTGTTAGTTGTTGGTGCTGGTGGTCTCGGGGCGGCTGCAATTCCATATCTGGTATCGGCGGGTATCGGCCACATACTCATTGCGGATGGTGACACCGTTGACCTCACCAACCTGCAGCGCCAAATCATCCACAGCGAGGCGCGCGTTGGCATGAACAAAGCTGCGTCGGCGCAGCAATTCGCGGCGGGGCTTAACTCCACTGTTGAAGTACAGGCATTGCCGGAGCGCCTATCAGCAGAGACTTTGAACAAGCTTGTGAGTGCGGTCGATCTGGTGATCGATTGCTCCGACAATTTCGCGACACGACATGCGATCAATCGCGCGTGTGTCGAGCAGCGCCGGATGCTCGTTTCGGGCGCGGCCATCCGCTTTGATGGGCAACTCGTGGCGTTTGATTTAACGCGCGATCAAGTCCCCTGCTACGCCTGTTTGTTTTCCGAAACAGGGTTGGAAGCCGAAGCAAATGAAGATCGCTGTGGTGTCATGGGTGTGTTCGCGCCATTGGTCGGCGTGATCGGTGCGGCACAAGCGGGTGATGCGATTCGGCTCCTGTGTGGCGTCGGTGAGCCGCCAAGCGGACGCTTGCGTTTGTTCAACGCGCTTGATGGGCGTTGGCGCGATGTGCGGTTTTCGCAAGATGCCGCGTGCACGGTTTGTGGGGCAGTGACGTTGAGTGATGGGCACTCTACGGAATCACAAAAGGAGCGGCGCTATGCGTAATCCAACTCGGTACCCTTTCCCCGGCGGCGTTGCCGCGCTCGTGGCGCTCTCGTTTTGCGTCGCAATGCTGACGAGTAATGCAAGTGCGCAGACGATGTACAAGTATGTCGACAAGGACGGCAAGGTAACGTATTCGGACAAGCCGCCAAAACCTGGCGAGAAGGCCGAGGCGGTGGTTGCGAGCAAAGAAGCCAATACCGTCAAGCTCGACACCAAGGCCAACACCGGGAAAGATCAGAAATTTTCGGATGTGAAGGCCCGCGGTGACGCGCGGATTGTGGAGCGCGACCGACTGCAAAAGAACGTGGACGACGCTGAAAAAGAACTCGAGCGCGCCAAGAAAGCGCTTGAAAACGGGCGTGATCCACAGCCTGGTGAGCAGATCATTATTGTGCGCAAACAAGGCGGCAACTCGGTGCAACGTACCGAGGCGTACTACGCGCGCATCGACCGCCTTGAGAAGGCTGTCAAGCAGGCCGAAGAGATGTTGTCGCGCGCGCAGCAGGGCTATCGTCGCGGTGCACCCGACTAGGTCGCCGCTGCGCGGCTGTCTGGCTCTAAGCCCCAGCGTGGGCGTACTGAAAACGCGCCCGTCTCGCTGAACTGGTTTTCAGCGAGGCCCGCTTCTAGGCGAAGACCCGCTGCAAACGCGATCATCGCGCCATTGTCGGTGCAAAGCGTCAGAGGGGGATAGGAGACCGTCGCGTTGACCTCCGCGGCGGCGCGAGAGAGGCGTGCGCGTAGACGCTGGTTTGCACCCACACCACCTGCAACGACGAGCTGAGACATTCCCTCTGCTTCGAGCGCGCGCAGACTTTTCGCAACTAAGACATCGACAATGGCCGCTTCGAATCCGGCGGCAATGTGGCTGCGCGTGGCGTCATCAAGCTTCCCGTCTGCGTTTCGCGATTTATGGACCAGTTGGGCAACGGCGGTTTTGAGCCCACTAAAGCTGAAGTCCAAGTCTTTCGAATGCAGCATCGGACGCGGCAGCGAAACCCGCGCCGCATCGCCGGTTTCAGCCAGCCGAGAAAGCGCGGCACCACCGGGGTAACCTAGGCCGAGTAGCGAGGCGGTCTTGTCGAACGCCTCGCCGGCCGCATCGTCGATGGTTTCACCGAGTAGCCGGTATCTGCCGACCCCAGCGACTGCCATCAGTTGCGTGTGGCCGCCCGAAACCAGCAAGGCAACGAAAGGGAAGGTCGGTGCGGATTCGCTGAGCATGGGAGACAGCAGATGCCCCTCTAAATGGTGGATGCCGAGAACAGGCTTCCCGAGCGAGGCACCCAATGCGGCGGCAAACCCAGCACCAGTCAGCAAGGCCCCACCAAGTCCCGGGCCTTGTGTTACCGCAATAACGTCGATCTCGGCAAGTGAGCATCTACTTTCGCGCAGGACCTTGTTCAATAACGGAACAAAGCGCCGGATGTGGTCGCGTGAGGCGAGCTCAGGAACGACCCCGCCATAATCCCGGTGCATGTCCACTTGCGAATGGAGCGCGTCGGCAAGCAATCCCGCGCGGGTATCGTAAAGCGCTAGGCCGGTTTCGTCACACGAACTTTCAATGCCGAGCACAAGCACAGGAGGAGGGCTTTTTTGTAGGTAGGTACTTGAAAACCTTGCAGAAATTGCAGGTTCCCGGTTATTATAGAGGGCTCTCGAGCGTTCCTAGCCCGGCATTTTGCCGGTCTTTTGCCGATCCCGAGGGCAACGATAACCGCTTGCGGCCTATCGAAAGCAAGGCCTGTAATGAGCATCAGACCCACGATTGAATTCACGCAATTCATCGGGTGGGCATAACCAGAATAGACATACACAAGGAATCAAAACGATGTTGGTGAAACTGAAAGAAAACGAGCCGTTTGACGTCGCTCTGCGCCGTTTCAAGCGTGCCATCGAAAAGACTGGCTTGCTGACCGAACTCCGCGCACGCGAGTTTTATGAAAAGCCCACTGCTGAACGCAAGCGCAAACATGCCGCTGCGGTTAAGCGTCGCTACAAGCGCCTGCGTGCGCAAATGCTGCCGCCCAAGCTCTACTAAGCGGTTGCACCCGAATTGCTCAGAGGCAGGTAGCGCAAGCTGCCTGCCTTTTTTGTTTTAGGAGATCCGAAATGAGTTTGCGTGACCGCATCAACGAAGACATGAAATCCGCCATGCGCGCTCGTGAGTCAGAAAAACTCGCGGCGATTCGCCTCCTGACCTCAGCGATTAAACAGCGCGAAGTCGATGAGCGCATCGAGATTACCGATGAAGTCGTGCTCGGCGTGATCGAAAAAATGCTCAAGCAGCGCAAAGATTCGATCGAGCAATACATCGCAGGCAATCGCCCCGAGTTGGCCGCGCGTGAGCAGTTTGAAGTCGATGTGCTCAAGCAATACATGCCTACGCCGCTTTCAGATGCCGAATTAGCCGGCATTTTGGACGCCGTTGTCGCGGAGGTAGGTGCGACCTCCGCTAAAGACATGGGTAAGGTCATGAATGCTTTGCGACCCCGTGTGGCCGGTCGTGCAGACATGGGCAAGTTGTCGGGGCTGGTTAAGGCGCGGCTTGGGTAGGTTGCTTTGCGCGGATTAACGCGTCAGGCGTGGTTTTGACTTGCTGTAATGCTTGAGCAGCACTACGCCGCGCACGTATCATCTGCAATACGCAACGGCTACAGTTGGCCGTTCGATGCGCGACGCGACATGAAGACTTTCTTCTGTTCACCGGTTGACGTGACATAAAGCAGACATGCGTGACCATTACGAAACGCTTGGCGTCCCCGAGTCGGCGAGTGCGGCGTGGATTGAAAAGGCGTTCCAGACTCGTCGCCAAGAGCTCGAAAGCAGCACGTCTCTGAAGAGCGGGGCGAAGGTGCGCGCGCTTGCTGCGCTTGATGAGGCCTTTAGTGTGTTGTCAGATGTTGCTCAACGAACTGAATATGATGCGCGTCTAGAGTCCTGGCGAGAAAAAAATAGCCGCGACGCAGTGACGGCGCGGATCCGCCGTTATGTGTTAATCGTGATCGGGATCGCAGTTCTTGGCGGCGGCTTCTATTACGTTCAGCAACAGCGCGCGACCGCGATTCGCCTTGAGCAAGAGCGCATCGCGGCGGAAGCGGTCGAGGTGAAGCGTTTGGCGGAGCTTGAGCGCCAGCGACGCGAGTCCGCATTGCTCTTGGAACGCGAAGCGCAAGCTCGTCAGGCAGAGGAAGCGGCCCGACTGGAAGCAGCGCGGCTGCAGCGCGAGCTCGATATGCGTGAGCAGCGGTTCGTCGTGGATGAACGCTACGACAAAGCACAACGCGACCGCCTCAACGAAGAGTTGCGTCGCGCACGCGCCAATGAAGAATTGCGCCAACGCTTTGAGCTTGAGAAGCAGCGCAATGCGGCGCAAGTGGAAGTCGATCGCCAGCGGCGCTTCCTCGAACAACAAGAACGTGAGAGCGACCTCGCTGCGTATCGGCGACAGATTGATGCTACGCGCGCGGCGGCGCGCGAAGCACGCGCGAATCAGCCTGCTGAGCAATCGTCCCCGCAAGTCCCCCCACCGTTGCCGACTCGGCCGCGCTAGCGGTTTGTCGCCGTCGCAACCTCAGTAGGGCTAGCCGGGCGACGATCTGAGCGCCGCCTTCGCCTACACAGCACTCCTATAATCGGCGAGTGATTCCGCAAGACTTCATTCAGCAGCTGCTCGCCCGCGTCGACATTGTCGAGGTGATCGATCGTCATGTGAAGCTGAAAAAAGCAGGACAAAACTATTCCGCCTGCTGCCCGTTTCATAACGAGAAGACGCCATCGTTTTCGGTATCGCCGACTAAGCAGTTCTATCACTGCTTTGGATGCGGTGTGCACGGTACGGCTATCAGCTTCTTGATGGAGTACAACGGGATGGGGTTTCGGGATGCCGTGCGCGAACTCGCGGAAGGTGTCGGTATGTCGCTCCCTGCCGAAGCCAATCGCGAAGAGTCCATCGAAAAAGCCCGCGCGACGGCAAGCCTAACCGAAGTGATGAGCGCGGCGTTGCAGTTTTATCGACGGCAACTCAAAGCCAGCCCACAGGCCATCGATTACCTCAAGGGTCGTGGATTAACGGGGGAGATCGCCGCGCGTTTTGCGCTGGGATACGCGCCGGATGACTGGCAAGGGCTGAAATCTGCCGTCGACGATTACTCGTCAGCGAGTTTGAAAGACTGCGGGCTCGTCATCGACTCAGACGAAGGCCGTCGCTACGATCGTTTCCGCGATCGCATCATGTTCCCCATCCTCGATCAGCGCGGCAACGTGATCGGCTTTGGCGGTCGGGTGTTGGGCAAGGGCGAGCCCAAATACCTAAACTCCCCAGAAACCGCCCTGTTCGAAAAAGGTCGTGAGCTGTACGGTCTATTCCAGGCGCGGCGCGCGATCCGCGATACCAACACCGTCATCGTTGTTGAGGGCTACATGGATGTCGTGGCGCTCGCGCAGTCTGGCATCGATAACGCGGTTGCCACACTGGGGACCGCGACCACACCAATGCACGTTGAGAAGTTGCTGCGCATGGTCGATACGCTCGTGTTCTGTTTCGATGGTGACGGCGCTGGCCAGCGCGCCGCATGGCGTGCGCTGGAGCAGTCGCTCCCAGCGTTTCAGGACGGCAAGGATGTGCGTTTTCTGTTTTTGCCAGAAGAGGACGACCCGGATACGTTTGTTCGGCGACTCGGCAAAGACGCCTTTCTTCAGGAAGTCGGAAACGCGAAGCCGCTCTCAACTTTCTTGTTCGACCATGTTCGTGCGCAAGTGGATGTGCGCACAGAAGAAGGGCGTGCGCGCTTGGTGACGCTGATGAAGCCGTTGCTGGCGCAAGTGGTCGCGCCAGCACTGGCGATGCTGTTGCGGCGGCGGCTCGCTGAAGAGGCAGGCCTGTCGGTGGTCGAGATTGAGCGCGTCGTGCCGCTCGGCATCGCGCCGCCAGCCAAGCAAGCTACAGCGCCTAAGGGCGGTCGCGCGGTCGAGGAGTCTAAAGACGACTCGCCATCGCGGGGCGCATGGCGTAAGAAGGGGCCTCCTCTGGGCGCACCGGCGCCGCGCATCAAGCGAGCGGGCGCTGGGTTGGAGCTACAGCTGATCGCGCGCATGATGCAAAAGCCGTCACTCGCGGGCCGCTTCGACATCGCCACCGCGGATTCCGACGAGACCGAACTCGGCTCAGCGGGCCGCGTGGCGAGCTTCATTCGCGATCACGATGGCGAGGCAATCACCCAAGCGATGGTGATGGAGCATTTCCGCGAGACGCCAGACGCGGGCGCCGTGACCCGAGCTGCCATGCTGCTGAGCGAAGTGGACGTCGACAAGCTGGATGTCGATGCCGAATTCGCCGAGGCGCTTGACCGGGTGCGCGAGCGCTTGGCGAAAGTGTCTGCGCAAGAAGAAATCATGCGCCGCGCGCGCGAACGTGGGCTCGGCTAGGCCCCCCCCGCCGAGGTTGCCCCGGAGCGCCCCGTGGGGTGGGAGCGCAATGCTAAGCGCGTTGTTTGCCACAGACCAACCGCTTAGGCATTGTTTTTGCTTAGGTTTCTCGAGCCAAAAAACGAGATAAGTGCTTGTTGTGGAAGCAAAAATCCAATTTGGCACTAGGCGGAAATGGCCCCGCATAGTAAAATAGTAGGTTCCGCTTTCCAGTCCGCTCCATGCTTCGCGCTTGGACAAGGAGGCGCGCCGCCTCCCAAGATGGCGCGTCGCTTCCCTGAGGCCGGACACTTGAAAGTCGTTCAACGCCGTTTCACTTCATTCGGATTCACACATGGCCCGTAAACCCAAGAGCGCGCAAGAGCACGACGAATATCCATTGCCCAAAGGTAAGCTTGCCAAGCAAGCTGAGATGACGCCGCAGGACGTTGAGGCCCAGAAAAAGCGCCTCAAGAGCCTCATCAAGATGGGCAAGGACCGCGGCTTCCTGACCTACGGCGAAATCAATGACCATCTGCCCGATATGGCAGATGCAGAGCAGATCGAAGCGATCATCTCCATGTTTAACGACATGGGTATCCAGGTGTACGACGAGGCACCGGACGCTGAAACACTGTTGATGAATGAGGCGACGCCTGCGCTCGCGGACGACGACGCCGAAGAAGAAGCCGCGCAAGCGCTTTCGACAGTTGATTCTGAATTTGGCCGAACCACAGACCCAGTGCGCATGTACATGCGCGAGATGGGCTCGGTTGAGCTATTGACGCGTGAAGGCGAAATCGAAATCGCGAAGCGGATCGAAGACGGCTTGAAGCACATGATTCAAGCGATCTCGTCGTGCCCAACGACTATCGAAGAAATCCTCACGCTTGCTGACAAGGTCGAGCGCGACGAACTACGCATCGATGAAGTCATCGATGGGTTGGTCGATCCGAACGAGGAAGAGGTCAAGCAAGCCGCGCTCGACGATGACGACATCGACGACGAAGAAGACTTGGATGAAGAGGAAGATGCCGATGAAGATGGCGCGATTGCTGCCGCCAACCTCGAGCAGTTGAAGCAAAATGCGATGGTTCACTTCAACCAGATCCGCAAGATCTACAAGAAGATGAAAAAAGCGTTGGCCGAAAAGGGCTATCGCTCACGCGCGTACAAAGACCTGCAGGAAGAGCTGTCAGCTGAACTCATGCAGATTCGCTTCGGTGCCAAGCAAGTTGAATCGCTCTGCAACGGACTGCGTTCGCTGGTCGATACGGTTCGCAAGAAAGAGCGCGAGATTCAGCACCTGTGCGTCGTCAACTCAGGCATGCCGCGTCCGCATTTCATCAAGACGTTCCCCGGCAACGAAATCAATCTGAAGTGGATCGCTGAGGAAATCGCTGCACCGCATGCCAAGGCCTACGCCGCAGCACTGTTGCGCTTCAAGCCCGCAATCGTTGAGCTTCAGGAAAACCTCATCGCGCTGCAAAAAGAGGTTGGTATTCCAATCAAGGATCTGAAGGAGATCGCGCGTCAGATGTCGACGGGCGAAGCCAAAGCACGCCGCGCCAAACGCGAAATGATTGAGGCGAACTTGCGCCTCGTAATCTCGATCGCCAAGAAGTACACCAACCGTGGTCTGCAGTTCCTCGATTTGATTCAGGAGGGCAACATTGGCTTGATGAAGGCGGTCGATAAATTTGAATACCGCCGCGGCTATAAGTTTTCGACCTACGCAACGTGGTGGATCCGCCAAGCGATTACGCGCTCGATTGCTGACCAAGCGCGCACGATTCGAATCCCTGTCCATATGATCGAGACCATCAACAAGATGAATCGCATCTCGCGTCAGATCCTCCAGGAAACGGGGCAAGAGCCTGATCCGGCGACCCTTGCCTTGAAGATGGAAATGCCTGAGGACAAGATTCGCAAGATCATGAAGATATCCAAGGAGCCTATCTCCATGGAAACGCCGATCGGTGACGATGA
Organism: Nitrosomonadaceae bacterium; assembly: GCA_021300055.1. Classification (GTDB taxonomy): domain Bacteria; phylum Pseudomonadota; class Gammaproteobacteria; order Burkholderiales; family Usitatibacteraceae; genus UKL13-2. The sequence continues at coordinate 8,908 of JAJTHU010000126.1, forward strand.
CGATTCACACCTCGGCGATTTCATTGAAGACACCAATACTCTTGCGCCGACCGATGCTGCACAGTACGCTAGCCTGCGCGATGTGACCAAAGATATCCTTGACTCGCTAACGCCTCGCGAAGCAAAAGTGTTGCGTATGCGTTTCGGTATCGAAATGAATACTGACCACACGCTCGAAGAAGTGGGCAAGCAGTTTGACGTGACGCGCGAGCGGATTCGTCAGATCGAAGCCAAAGCGCTGCGCAAGCTGCGTCACCCTTCGCGTTCGGAGCGCCTGAAAAGCTTCCTCGAGCAAGAGAACTAATCCGCTTTGCGGACAAAAAAGGGCAGCCTCGGCTCAAGCCGTTCAGTTAACGTGTTGAACGGTAAACGGCGCCGCTGTCAGTAAGCAGCGTGCGTCGTTACAAGTGATTCGTCACAACATGGGCCAACCGCACTGGTTGGCCCTCTTTTTGATCAACCCCATGGGGACTCCGCTCCCCGGTATACCCGCTTAAATCATTAGTCAGGCCCACCCAAAGCGACGCCAACACCCAGGCTGGCGTCGCTCTGCCGTTATCTCACCGATGCGCGCCCGCGCCGGGCGCACAATGACCGCACAGGGTTGCAAAACGAAACATAAAACGCGAGTATTGGCGAGGTGTTTCAGGCATAAACGCTTGAAAAGCCGCGTGGAGGCTAGGGTTAGCCCATCGTGTCCACAACCCCACCCCCGCCGATCACAGCAAGGTCGGTCAGATCGAGGATTTCCACGCCTTCGGCGGGGTGATGAGCAACAGCAGCCAGGGTCTCGTTGTTCAGGATTGCTTGGTTCATGGTTGTCTCCTTGGTGGTAAGGGTTTCTGGTGAGAACTGTTGGGCGAGACGGTGAGGGCGCCTGGCGCACCGACCATTGGGGCGGCACTCGTCGAAAACCGTCTCGCGCACAGGACTCGCACAGGACTGTGACTTAGTGCACAATCTGCCTAAACATTAGCCCGGAAGTCCCTGATCGGGGAAGTGTTTTTTCGCGAAGCGACTCGTTTTTTGTGTTTTGGCGACACGCTCGACCGGAGGC
>JAJTHU010000299.1 GCA_021300055.1 Nitrosomonadaceae bacterium
ACCCAACTTTGTCCCGGGTACGGGCTTGGCGGTGAACAATTTGCTGAGGCTCAACGTTGACGGCTCCCTTGACCGGACATTTACTAGCGGCCCGCAAGGACTGGTGCTCTCGCTCAAGGAGATCAATGGACGTCTGTATGCAGGCGGTGCTTTCTATGTATCCGGACGTACAGGGCTACAGTTTTTGGCGCGCTACGACAGCAATAGCGGCGCCCTAGACAGCGCTTGGGCTCCCGTGGTCAGCGGTTCGGTGCGGGCGATCGCAGGCAACGCTTCCGCGATTTACATCCAGGGTGGTTTTAGTAGCGTGAACGGCTTGAGTACAAGGTGCATCGCGAAGCTTGATTCCAATTCGGGCGCGGTAGATGCAAATTTTCAACCAGCCATGACGGGTACAGGATTCGGGAATTTTTGCAGCCGCGCGATGGTATTAGCAGGCGGCTTCGTTTACTCCGGTATGCCGAATAATGCAAACGTCGGCGGCGTGCCACCCCGATTTACGGTCAACGGCAATCAACGCTCCTTGGCGAAGATTGACGCAGCGACGGGTGTCATTGATCCATCCTTTGACCCTAACCCCCGTCCCTCTGCAACATCGACTAACCAGTCTGCGATCCTTGCGCTTGACCATGACGGGGCTAATCTTTGGGCGATCCTTACCAGCACGAACCCTGCTGCGACCATTGGCGGAGTGAATACGCGGGTCGCCAAGATCAATCCAACGAACGGTGCAGTTGATCCGAACGTTGTTAACCTCTTGAACGACTCGGCTCTGGGCGCCTTGGGTCCGGTTCAGATTCGGTCGGCACCAACTGGGGTGTACATCGCCGGCAACACCTTTGACAGTTTTGGAAATTTCGCAACCGTGTTCATGAAGCGGCTCTCACCCATCAATGGTGGATTCGACCTCGCATGGAACCCCGCGCTTGAACCCGGTGACTATGGCTTCAACGCCGCCATCGAGCCATTCGGCAACAACTTAGTGGCCATCGGTGGCAGCTTCGTGCGCGTTAATGGCCAACTCAAAGCCGGTGTCGCGGTCATGAGCGCAGCGCCGTCGCGTCAAGTGAGCGTAACCCTTGCCGGCGGTAAAGCGGACATCTACGTCTTCGGTGGTCCGCCCGGATACTCCGCGTGCCAAGGCTGTGCGCCAGGCACCTACTCGTGGCAGTACGACGCTGGATCGAATATGCGCATCGAGATTCGTCCGTTACCTGGTTTTGCGTTTGGTAGTTGGAGCGCGGGCACGGGCGGTGCGACTTGCACGGGTGCAACCCCCGTCTGCACCTTCACGCTCAATCAGGCATCAAGTATCACGGCGACGCTCACAACAAGAGCCGGAATCTGGTTCGACGAATGACGACAAGGACAATCAAAATGACAAATAAACCTTTGCGTCACAGCAAGCGTTCGACGTTGGCGCACTGCATTGCTCTTGCTCTACTGCTCAACGCGTCGGCCGGTTTTGCGCAGGCAAGCGGCGATGACGCGGTTCCCAAAGCAAAAGCGCTCGTTGAGAGCAAAGCCGCCGACCAAGCCTTCAAGTTGCTCGCGCCGCTTGAATCAACGCGAGCGGGCGAGCCTCAGTTTGACTACTGGCTTGGCGTTGCCGCGTTCGAATCAAACCGTTTGGAACGCGCGTCGCTCGCATTTGAGCGCGCGCTGACCGTCAACCCGGACTTTGATGCGGCGCGCGTGGAGTTGGGGCGCACGCTGCTTCGTTTGCGCTCTTACGGCTTGGCCGAGAAAGAGTTTCAGCGATTGCTGACTCGTCCCCTTGCGCCTGAAATCAAGAAGTCGCTCGAGGAGTACCTGAACGCTATCACCAAGGCGCGCGCCAAAGAGCGTCTGTCGGTAAACACGTTTGTGGAAGTTGGCGGCGGACGCGACAACAATCTGTCGTCAACTACTAATGACTTCACTGGCGCAGTGTTGAATTCGTTCGGTCTGGCAGGTATCGCCCCCACGGGGAACTCGATCAAGCGCACGGACAACTATGCGGCAGTCGGCGCAGGGCTAGACGTTACCAACCGCTATCGCGAAGACCGCACGCTGTTCGGCATGCTGACTGCGCGCGGTCGCTTCTACGGACAGGAGACCGACTATAACTACGCCTCAGTAGATGCGATGGGCGGCCACGAATGGCGGTTGGGTGAACGATCCCTCAGTTGGACGGGGTTCGTTCAGAGTTACAAGCAGAAGGGTGCGTTCGACCAGGCAGTCGCGTTGGCGCGCGTCACCAACGACCGCAACGTGTTTGGTACCGGGCTCGATTTGCGTATGGCGGTGAGCGAAACCTCGATCCTGAATATCGGCCTTCAGGGTGCCGCTGTCCGCTATCGCACCAATGAGCGCCAAGACACCAACCAAGCGACGTTGGCTGCCACATGGCAAACCATGCCCAGCGCATGGGAAGGCGGCAGCTTTGCCGCGACGACCTTCTACACAAAAGACCGCGCGCGCCAGTCGCTGAACCTCGCGATCAACACTGATGTTTCGCGCCACTCGTATGGCTTACGCTTGGCCGTGCAGTCGAATCCACGCGATGTGGTTGCGTGGTCGCTTTCAACAGGTTGGGTGCGTCGCGAAGATGAGAAATCCTTCGCGCGTGCTGCCTTGGTGGAGTTTGGGCGCGATGACCTCACCGACATCAGCCTCAAGCTTGCTTGGCGCTTTTATGGCGAATGGACGCTACAGCCTTACCTCAATGTGATGCGCAACCGCTCCAACATTGCGCTTTACACGTTCAACAAGACCGACGGCGGCTTTATGATTCGCCGCGACTTCA
>JAJTHU010000121.1 GCA_021300055.1 Nitrosomonadaceae bacterium
CTTCACCAACTGAGAATCTGAAAATATGCTGCACGTCGTCCGAGAGCATTTCCCGTTGAAGGCGGATGTAAGCTGTTCGCGTTGCGCGATCTAACCTTGGCGCTTCAGGACCGTAAATATATCGGCTCGGCTCAGCAAATTTTCCGTCTACAAAGGCGTTTGCAAGTGTGCTTGAAACGCAACAGAAAAAGCGAAAGCACTCAACGCACGGGAGTACAAGGGCAAACGGGTCATCGTCGATCTTTATGCCGATGCACCAAGCGTCCAAAAAATCCGGGTCTTCGGGAATGGGCAGAGATGGATCGATTATTGGTGTTTTTGAAATTGGATCCGTTTCACTCCGCTTGAAAAACGTGACGTTTTTTTTCGAGAAGTCTGGCTCCAATTCGCGCTTCGTTCCTATACCTTCTGAATCCAGCGTATCAACCCGTTTAATCATCCCACTGCTAATCACGGTTCCTATCGGGAACTCCATTAACAGTGCGACTGGCAACATCGCCGATTGGATTTCAGGGCTGGCGTACACTTGAGCCGTTTGTAAACTACGACCAGGTGCGGCCAGTTTGCGAAGGAAGATCTTGATGTAAACATTTCCAGCTAGGGTGTTTTGGCGCACTAGGGGCCCAAACCAAACCACTTGCCAGTCGCCGACAAGAGCAAGATGCTCAGCAGCGATTAATTTGGCACGCAATAGCAAGCCTCGTCCACATTATCGTGGCGTCGTCCGCGATATCGCGAACTTGTCTGAAAATCCAAAACATCTGTCACCTTGGGAAGATCGGCGGGTGCGAGGTTGACGGTGATACGACGCGAGGGAAACTCAAACCGCGCGTTCAACAACGCCGCGCGCACGCGATCCTTGCTCTCACGCACTTCCAACTCGGGCAGGCCGACGATGGTGAACGACGGCAAGCCGTTAGCGAGGTGAACTTCGACGGTGACGGGCGGTGCCTCCATGCCCGTAAGAGCACGGCTGGTGAGGACCGCGAGTGACATCAGCCCCGAGCGTTTTGCTGCGCTTGGGCTTGCTCAAGCGCCGCGAGCTTGGCTTCGAGCGCTTCTAACTTCGCGCGTGTGCGCGCAAGGCTTGCGCGTTCGGCATCGAACTCTTCGCGCGTCACTAGGCCTTGCTTAGCAAGCTGGGCGATGAAGTGCTGCCGCGCATTTTTCTCGAGTTCGCCGGCAGGTGAAGCAGCGATGGCCTCACCGACGCGTTGCGCGAGTTGGGTCAGTTTGTCGAGAGCGGGATTGGGGGTAAACGATGCCATGTCGGCATTCTATTCTCGCGAAGGGGAAGTAGACGCCGATTTGCGGCGGCGCGGCACAAGATGAGACTGCACCAACTTGGTGCAAACCCGGGCTCAGCCGCGCCAGTACCGTGCCACCAACCAACGCAGCCTGTAAAACCGCTTGTTTTTCAATAACTTGCTGCGCCGCAATAGATGGCACGCAACGTGCTAACTCACAGGTGTGTCGGCGCGTCCGCGCGCGCGTCGCGTCTGTTTTGTATGTGCCTGATTTCGATCTGCAGTGTCCCGATTGTTCTACGACTCACTAACCAACAAGGAACCCAGCCAATGAACAATACCCTTCGTCGACCGAGCGTCTCCATGACCGTCCTCGCAAGCGCCCTCACCGGCATCGCGCTGTTCGGCGCCGCAAAAGCGCACGCGCAAGCGGCGCCTGCGCCGGCACCAACGCCCGAGCACACCTTTGCCACGAAGGTTTCGGTGTATAGCGAGTACGAATACCGCGGCATTTCGCAGACCTCTGAAAAGCCAGCGCTGCAACTCAACCTCGACTACTCGCACTCGTCAGGCTTTTACCTTGGGACCTTCCTCACGAACGTCAAGTGGTTGAAGGACAGCGCCAAGGCCGGCGGCTTCAAAACCAACGCTGATATCGAGTGGGACATCTTCGGTGGCTTCAAATTTGAGCTGGTGAAAGATGTCACGATGGACATCGGTTACCTCCGCTACGAATACCCATCCAGCGGCGCATTCAATCCGAAGCCTAACACCGACGAGGTCTATGTTGGTCTGTCGGGTGGCCCATTCAGCGCCAAGTATTCTTACTCGACCAGCACGCTCTTCGGCTTCGCTGGATCTAAGGGCTCGACATTCACGGAACTCAACTGGGCACAAGAAGTGTTGCCGAAGTTCACGATGAACGCCCAAGTGGCTCGCCAGACGATCAAGAAGAACAACGACTTCAGCTACACCGTGTACAAGATCGGTGGCACATATGACCTAGGTGACGGCTGGGCGCTCGGCGGCTATTACAAGGACACCAACGCCAAGAAAGCCAGCTACACCGTGCTGGGCAAGGACTGGAGCAAGGGCCGCCTCGTGGCATTTGTTTCCAAGTCGTTCTGATAGCGCGGTCAACTGATCTCTAACAAGAGGGGGCAAACATGAAACTGGTTACCGCAATCATCAAGCCGTTCAAGCTCGATGAAGTGCGTGAAGCCCTGTCCGCCATCGGCGTACAGGGCATCACGGTCACCGAGGTTAAAGGCTTCGGACGCCAAAAGGGACACACCGAGTTGTACCGCGGGGCGGAATACGTCGTTGATTTCCTACCCAAGGTCAAGATCGAGGCAGCGATCAAGTCAGAAATGCTTGATCAGGTCGTCGAAGCAATCGAGAAATCAGCCAACACCGGCAAGATTGGTGACGGCAAGATTTTTGTCTTCGATTTGGAACAGGTTGTTCGCATCCGCACCGGTGAAACCGGCGCGGACGCCATCTAGATCAGGGAGCCTGCACTCATGAAAAAACTGTTTGTACATCTCGCGATCGTACTGTGTTCGATCTTCTTTGCGCTGTCGACGCATGCGCAGGCGCCCGCAACGCCCGCACCTGCTGCGGCACCGGCTGCTGCCGTAGCGCCCGCTGTGGCACCTGCATCCGATGCCAAACCGGAGGCCAAGGCAGACGCAGCGCCATCCGCTGCGCCGGCAGCAGCCCCTGCCCCGGTCCCCAACAAGGCAGACGTGACTTGGATGCTGCTGTGCACTGCGCTGGTCTTGCTGATGAGCATCCCGGCGCTTGCATTGTTCTACGGCGGTTTGGTACGCCAAAAGAACATGCTGTCGGTGCTGATGCAGGTGTTCGTCACGTTCTCGTTGGTCACGGTGCTCTGGGTCATCTACGGCTACAGCCTTGCGTTCACCGAAGGCAACGCGTTTATCGGTAGCCTCGATCGCCTCTTCCTCAAGGGAATCGCCGATGTACCGAAAGGCGAGTTCGCAATGGCAGCGACGTTCAGCAAAGGTGTCGTGATCCCTGAAATGCTGTTCGCCGCTTTCCAAGCCACCTTCGCCGCTATCACCTGCTGCCTCATCTTGGGCTCGGTGGCAGAGCGCATGAAGTTCGCAGCCGTGCTCCTCTTCGTGGTGCTTTGGTTCACGTTCAGCTACACGCCGATCGCGCACATGGTGTGGTTCTGGATGGGTCCGGACGCTTACTCTGATCCGAAGCTTGTCGATGGCCTCAACGCCAAAGCAGGTTACATCTGGCAGATGGGCGCGCTCGACTTCGCAGGCGGCACAGTGGTGCACATCAATGCCGGTGTCGCAGGCTTGGTTGCTGCATACATGCTCGGCAAACGCTTGGGCTATGGCAAAGAAGCACTCACGCCACACAGCCTGACCATGACCATGATCGGCGCTTCACTGCTGTGGTTCGGCTGGTTCGGCTTCAACGCTGGCTCTGCACTCGAAGCCAACAACACAGCCGTGCTCGCGTTCATGAACACGTTCTTGGCCACCGCCTGTGCAGTACTCTCTTGGATCTTTGCGGAGTGGCTGCTCAAAGGTAAGCCTTCCATGCTCGGCGCAGCATCGGGTGCCGTTGCAGGTCTGGTGGCGATCACGCCAGCCGCCGGTAACGTCGGCATCCCAGGCGCATTCGTCATCGGCACCGCCGCAGGTCTGGTGTGCTTGTGGGGTGTGACTGGCCTGAAGAAGCTGCTCAAGGCTGACGACTCACTCGACGTCTTCGGTGTGCACGCAGTTGGCGGCATCTTGGGTGCGTTGCTCACGGGCGTGTTTGTCTCGCCTGATTTGGGCGGCCCAGGCTTTGTCACCGACTGGGTGAAGGCATCGGTGGGCTTCACGTCCATCGGAGAGCAAGTCATGATCCAAGCCAAGGCGGTCGGCATTGCCGTCGTCTGGTCAGCCGTGGTCACGGCGTTGTCGCTGTTCATCGTCAAGATGATAGTTGGACTGCGCGTCTCAGAAGAAGACGAGCGCGAAGGTCTCGACATCACCGCACACGGCGAGACGGCTTACAACAAGTAACGTGCAGTTGGACGCGCCCTAAGCTCTGAATGGAGCCGTACGGCTTCCAATAGACCTCAAGAAAGGCGCCCTCCGGGCGCCTTTCTTATTGCTGAAGTTGGCGGCAAGCACACTCAGTCCAAAAGAATTGGACGCGATGTACTAGTCTTTCCACCTGCCATCGCGCACTTGACGAATTGCCACGAACAAACTTTCGCTGAGTCAGTTGTTCTTCGCGACCCAGAACCGAAGATCAACTACGGCAGCGTGTCTTGAGACTTATCCCGAACGTTCGCAGAGCACTTATCCGGCAGGCTATGTTGCACTACAGTTGTGCATTGCATCCGATCTGCTCCACTTGCCCAAAAAATCATTGCGCAGGCGGAATCGCAATGGTTTTGGTCTTTAGGCTGCCGCTTGTCTGAGCCAAGATACCGCTAGTCTTCCCGACGATGCAAATGTTAAATACAGCACATTTTTACTTCGAAGGTCAGGGTTAACTTATCGCTTGCTTAAGCGTTCTGTAGCGTTTTTCTCGTCAACACTCCAATCTCACTCGAATGAGCAAGGCCGTCGCCACCCCCGAAAAAGCCCGACGCGGACGCCCGCCCAGAGCCTTGGCTGAGTCGAGAAACATCCGCGATGCGCTCATTCAAGCTGCGGCGTTAGAGTTCCAGGAGGTCGGTTACCACAACACGAATTCGAATCGGATCGCAGCGCGCGCAGGATTTGCGCCGGGTACTTTTTACAACTACTTTGCGGACAAGGTTGATGTTTTCTCTGCGATGTATCTGCGTTGGTCCCAAGAATTTTCCTTGGGCCTGAGGGGGCGTCTCTTTGCTAAGTTTAACGACGAAGCGAAAACCGCCCGTTCGGCGACTAAGTTCGTCATCACCCATCGTGCCAACTGGTACCGTATTTGGAACGCAGCAGAAATGTTGTCCACGACCGAGCCTCGTGTGCGTTTTGTCTGTCGACGCGCTAGAAAGGATGCTTCGATTGAGCTGCTGAAGCTACTGCCGGGATCAAACCCTGCTGAAATAAGCCTTACCCTTCATCAAGCGGGTTCGCTGAGTTCTTTTTTCGCCTCTGGTGAGGCGGAGGCTGTTGGTTTGAGTGAGCAAGACATCCGCTCACGTATTGAGCACCTTTTCGTCGAATTGGTATCGCGGGTGCCTAATACGGTAGGTTCAGCTGATGATGTATATTGATTGTCTGAGCTTTTAGCTCGTTTCCGCACTCCGTCGCCCTGTTCGGATCTGTTTTTCAATCGATTCTGCAGGTACCGGTGCAGAGAAGAAGTATCCTTGATACTCGTCGCAGCCTTCTAGCACGAGAGTGTCGAGTTGATTGGAGTCCTCGACGCCCTCTGCAATAACTCGCATCGATAAGCCGTGCGCAATAGCGATGATGGCTTTTGTGATAGTCAAGTCGTCTGCACTATGTGGCAGGCCCCGGATGAAACACTTGTCGACCTTGATGTGATCTATCGGCAACGTTTTGAGGTACGCCAAGGACGAGTATCCGGTCCCGAAGTCATCGATGGCGATCTTGATCCCTATCTTGCTGATTTCCTCAAGAATGTACCGTGCTTTATCCGGGTTGCTGAGGAAGGTCGATTCGGTAATCTCGAATTCAATCTGGCTGGGCGAGGCCCCGCTTTGTCTAAGGGCATTTTTCACCAATCTCGGCATATCGTCGTTCAACAGTTGCACTGTAGAGACGTTTATTGCAACTCGGAGCATTCCCATGCCTGACAGCTCCCATTCGCGCGCTTGACGAA
>JAJTHU010000320.1 GCA_021300055.1 Nitrosomonadaceae bacterium
CTTATAGCCCATGGCTTGCAAGCGTCTCGCCCAATCATGAGCGCCACCGCAGGCCTCCATGCCGATCTCACAACCCGGTTCAGCGACTTCACGAACAGCATCAATCCAGTTTGCACGACTCAGCTTCTTCCGCCACACCGGCTTCTCAAAACGATCTACGCCGTGTACTTGAAACACGTTCTTTGCCAAATCGACTCCAATGCGGATAACCTTCATGTTGGACCTCTCCTCGCTGTTGACTGGGTTCACACACTTCCAGTCTGGCACCTAGATGCCGTTTAGGTGAGGAGGGGTCCATCCCATTGCATTTGGCCGATTTTGCCACCCTCGCTCGCATTTCCCGCATTATTCCGGATACAAAAAAACCCCGCACTTGCGGGGCTTTTTGTTGATGCTGCGGCTTGCTAGCTTAGTGTCCCGCCGCTTTTTGCGGAGGCACTTTCTTCTTGAAGACGGTCCACGATGTTTCGTTCGGGCGCGTGTCATCGGTTGGCGGTGCTTTCTGGTACTCGGGGAAGCGCTCAGCGATAACTTTCTTGATGCCCTCGGGCATTGCGTTGTAGCCGCCCTTCAACTTTTTGCCGTTGCCGCTGAAGATGACATTTCCAACGCGATCGTTCATCTTCATCCACGGCAACCACTTAGAAACGCGGGTCCATGCAACTGTTGGGTAGGCAGCAGGCTTGGTCGCATCAAATAGCTCGTCTCGATCAACTTGGAACATGAAGATCTCGATCGCTTGATAGGTGCCACCGATGTAGTCTTGGTAGTCACCCGCCAACGGATTGGAATAGAACAGCGGCCACTCGTTGGTGATGATGACCTTGTCCTCGAGAATTTGCCCACGGAACTTCGCGGGTCCGCGCTCACCTTTGGCCCAGCTCACGCCTCTGCTGTTAACGGGGTCGTTAGCGATGTGCAACACATCGACTTCCTCGCCGGTCCACGGGTTCTTCCACTTGTCGATTGGCTTGCCGGTGACGGGGTCGAGATAGATACAGATTTCACGCGAGACGTGACGCCAACCTTCGCCCTTATCTTTGTCTTGGAAGCCTTTCGACGCACGAATGTTCATGCCCCAGTACTTGAACAGCAGGCGGTCTTTCTCGCCCGGCACGCGGCTGTAAACGTTGCCCTCCCAGTAATAGGTGTGCTCTTCGCCATCTTTCAACGAGGACGCCATCTTGCGGTCCATCTTGATGACGTCATCTGGGTTGTTCATGTCGTACTGCTTTTTCGCGCCGGTCTGGGCAATCGCCGCGCCAATCATTAGCGATACACCCACTAACGCTACGCTCGCGAGTCTGCTTGCGGTTCTCATCGGGTTTCTCCTCGTCATGCATCCGGAAAGTTGTCCGGACAACTTTTGGAAGATTACCCGAAAACGCGCCGCCTTGCAGCGCCGCCGCGAACGAGTGCCCTACCCCGCGGCACTACTTGCGGCGCCACTCCGTTAAACCACCCGGCTTGTCTTCAAGCACGATGCCCGCTGCGTCAAGCTGCTTGCGGATCTCGTCAGCCCGCGCGAAGTTTTTAGACTTCTTGGCATCGATGCGCTCTTGCACCAGCGCATCGACATCGAGCGAACCGCTGTCCTTTGCGCCGCGAACGAAGGCCTCTGGTGCATCTTGCAAGAGCCCGATTGTGCCGCCGAGTGCGCGCAGCAAGCCTGCGAGCTCTTTCGAACCCGAGCGATTGATTTCACGGCGCAGTTCGTGCAACACCGCGAGGGCGGCTGGCGTGTCGAAATCGTCCTCGAGCGCGGCGCGGAAGCGCTTTGCATAAGGGTCGTTCCAATCCAGCGCCACGTCAGCAGGCGGCACATCCTTGAGCGCAATGTAAAAGCCGAGCAAAGTCTGACGCGCGTCTTCGAGCGTGTCCCACGTGTAGTTAATCTCACTGCGGTAATGACCACGCATGAGGAAGAACCGCACGGTTTCACCGCCTTGCACAGCGTCGAGCTTATTGAGCACTTCGCGAAGCGTAAAGAAGTTGCCGAGCGACTTCGACATCTTTTCGGAGTCGAAGTTAAGGAATGCGCAGTGCATCCAGTAACGTGCGAACGGCTTGGCCTGACCTTTCGGATAGACGCCTTCGCTTTGTGCGATTTCATTCTCGTGATGCGGAAACTGCAAATCCCAGCCGCCGCCATGAATGTCGATCTGCTCGCCGAGTACCTCGCGGCACATGGCAGAGCACTCGATGTGCCATCCTGGGCGGCCATCACCGAAGATGGATGGCCACTTGGGTTCGTGGGGCTTTGCAGCTTTCCAGAGCACAAAGTCGAGTGGGTCACGCTTGTCGCTGGCCACGGCCACGCGCTCACCCGCGCGAAGATCATCGAGGTTCTTGCGCGAGAGCTTGCCGTACTCGGGGAATTCGCGAACGGCGTAATACACATCGCCATTCGCGCCGCGATAAGCAACGCCCTTTTCTTCAAGCATGCGGATGATGTCCAACATCGCGTCGATGTACTGCGTCGCGCGCGGGCTGTGCACGGGGCGCAATAACTTCAGGCGATCTGAATCTTCAAACATGGCCGCGGCCATACGCTCGGTCAACGCCTGCATGGTTTCGCCGTTGGCGTTAGCGCGTTCGATGATCTTGTCGTCGATATCGGTGATATTGCGCACGTAGTTAACTTGGTAGCCCGTCGCTGTCAGCCAGCGATACACCATGTCGAATACAGTGAACGTGCGTGCGTTACCGATGTGGTAGTAGTCGTACACGGTCGGTCCGCACGAATAGAGGCGCACCTTGCCGGGTTCGATGGTGGTGAAGCTTTCTTTCTGACGCGTTAGCGTGTTGTAAATGGTTTGCATAGTTATTCAGGAGGGCGGCGCATCACAAAGCGGCGCGCTGTAGAGCTAATAGGTGGAAGGCGAAGTGTCGTTGTGTGCACCGAAAAGCGAGTAGAACGCACACTCATCGGTACAGAAACAACACGACAGCCAAACGGAACACTGGCAAGCTTAGACTTGCCAACATCGCTCCGCTGCTGCGCAGCATGCGCCGGGGCCAACCGCGAACGGCGAGCAGGCTTCACCCGCGTCAACCGAGGCGCGGAATGGATTTGAGAGACTCCGTGTGCGACGCATGTAACGACTCATTCTTGCTAGAATAGCAATCCGGTGGATCACAAAATTTTTCTTTTAATTCAATGAATTATATCAGCCGAGTCAGCAAATTCTGCGTTCAGAGTGCGTTCGCGATGGTTTTCGCGTGCCTGTTGGCCGCAGGCACCGCACTCGCCACCCCCGCCGACGACTTCAAGGAAGCCTCGCGCCTGTATCAGCAGGGCCGCCTCGATCAAGCGATGTCGAAGGTAAACGCCGGCCTGCAGTCGGCACCGAAAGACCCTCAGGGGCGTTTCCTCAAGGGCCTCATTCTGACCGAGCAAAAGAAAACCAACGAGGCGATCCAAGTTTTCACAGGCATCACTGAGGACTTCCCGGAACTGCCAGAGCCATACAACAACCTCGCGGTGCTGTACGCGGGCCAAGGCAATTACGACAAGGCCAAAGCAGCACTCGAGCTCGCCATTCAAACACACCCGGCATACGCGACGGCGCACGAGAACCTCGGCGACATCTACGCCCAGCTTGCCCGCCGCGCCTACGACAAAGCGCTGCAGCTCGACAAAACCAATTCGAC
>JAJTHU010000138.1 GCA_021300055.1 Nitrosomonadaceae bacterium
TACATCGGCGCGGGACCTGCTGGTGCCTATTCGATCGTATTCGCGCTTGAGTCGATTGCGTTTGTAGTTGCCGCCATGATCGCAATGGGCATCGCCGTCGACAGGGCGCAGGGCAAAGCGGACGTCTTGAAGGACTCGCCAGATAAGGCAGGTCCGCTGATGACCACTAGGCAAACGAGGGGCCATAACCCAGCCCTCGCGCAGTCTGGTGATTGAGTCACAAATGATGGGTCAAGTGTTGGCTCTTATGAAGAGAGGGTAGTGATGCTCGACAAAGACGTTTACGATGTTGTAGTGGTTGGCGGGGGGCCTTCAGGCTCGACTGCGGCGACCGATCTCGCGCGTTTGGGAAGGCGAGTCATGTTGCTCGACCGTGCCGGGCGCATTAAGCCCTGCGGTGGCGCAATACCACCCGCTGCCATCGCAGAGTTCCAACTTCCCGACGACCTACTAGTGGCGAAGATCAATTGCGCGCGCATGATCTCGCCCTCAGGAGTGGCCGTTGATATGCCCATCTCAGGCGGCTTTGTCGGGATGGTGGACCGCGAGCACTTTGATGAATGGTTGCGGTGTCGTGCCTCGCTTGCGGGCGCGGTAAGGGTTACGGGCCGTTACGAGTCCATTTCGAGGGATTCAGCGGGTTACGCAATAGTTCACTATCGATCCACCTCATCAGACGCGTCGTTAGGCTCTGATGAAAGTGCAACCTTCGTGGAGCATAAAGTCAGGACGCGCTTAGTCATCGGTGCTGACGGCGCGCAATCCCAGGTAGCGCGGCAGGAAGTGGAGGCCGCGAGCGAAAAGCACTTTGTGTATGCCTATCATGAGATCGTTGATGCACCGCGAACTGCAAATGGCGGAGGCTACGAGGCACGTCGCTGCGACGTCTACTACCAAGGAAAAATTTCCCCCGACTTTTATGGTTGGGTCTTCCCTCACGGAGAGACTGCTAGCGTCGGGATGGGTACAGCGCAGAAAGGGTTCTCGATACGCGGAGCGACGGCAGATTTACGGGCTGCTGCGGGGCTGACACACGCGCGCACGCTACGACGCGAGGGGGCACCGATACCCTTGAAGCCGCTCTCTCGTTGGGATAATGGGCGAGACGTGATACTCGCAGGTGATGCCGCGGGTGTCGTCGCACCGGCGTCGGGAGAAGGGATCTACTATGCGATGCTTGGCGGTCGATTTGCGGCTGAGGCAGCGCATCAGTTCTTGGCCTCACGTAATCCGGTCGCGCTCAAGTCCGCGCGAAAGCGGTTCATGAAGGCGCATGGGCGCGTGTTTTGGATTCTCGGCATCATGCAGCACTTTTGGTACTCCAGCGACAAGCGTCGGGAGCGCTTTGTCAGCATCTGCCGCGATGCCGACGTCCAAGAGCTGACTTGGCAGGCGTATATGCACAAGAAGTTGGTTCGAGCGAAGCCGCTTGCGCACGTAAGGATTTTTTTGAAAGATCTAGCGCACCTCGCCGGCTTCGCCAAGCTCTAAGGTGTCGGATAACCCCGTCGCGCTGGCATACGGGGTCGCTATCGCGACCGCAATCATCCTCGCTGTCGTCGGGGGGCTAGCGACTGATGTCGGACCGTGGTATCGCGCATTGCGTAAGCCTTGGTTCCAACCTCCCGACTGGCTTTTTGCGCCCGCATGGACCGTCATCTATGGCTGCACCGTTGTTGCGGCGGTGGGCGCATGGACGGCCACTCCTGAGTCGGGTCGAGGGGTGTTGCTTGCTGCTTATGTGGTCAATGTCGTCCTAAACGCGGCGTGGAGCGTCCTGTTTTTTCGGATGAAGCGCCCTGACTGGGCCTTGCTCGAGGTCGCGATGCTGTGGATGTCCATTGTGTCTTTGATCTTCTTAAGTTGGGGGCAGTCCCGAACCGCTGCACTCTGGCTTATTCCCTACATCGTGTGGGTAAGCTTTGCAGCTTGGCTCAACCTTGCTATTGTGCGTTTGAATCGACCGTTCTCAAGTTCATAGGACTCTGTACCCATGACGCGCCTTGTTGATCACCCCTCGCGTTACGTCCTCGCTGCCGAGGTGCATGCGCGTCTGCCCGCAGAACTGACGCCGCCGTGCCGAGCAAGTTACCTTGCCGTTTTGGTCGCCGCCTCCGATCGCGACGCAGAGTTAGCTCACCTTGAGAAACTTTGCGAGCGCTACGGTGTGACTCCTCCGCAGCCAGGCGCAACGCACTTCAGTGCGGCTCTTGATGCGTTGCGCATTAAGTGGGAACGCCATGGCGAGTTCTCCGGATACACCTGCTTTGTCGGCGGTCTGCGTCCGCCCGCGTTCAGTGAACCGGCAATGAGCCTACTGCCAGAGGGGTGGGTCGATGACATTCCTGGGCAGCGTATTGTCGCTGCACATGCGCGCTACGTTAACGAGTTTGCGGTGGACAACAGCCTGGCAATCGAGGAGCACTTTGAGGGAAACACGCCGGTTGGCGGTCGCATTGGCGAAGGCGTTGGCATCGCCTTGACCGATTTCAAAATTCATCGGGACGGTTACTCACGATTGGTCTTGGTAGACACGGGCATGAGTGCAGGACAGGCCGGACGGATGGTGCAGCGCCTGTTCGAAATTGAAGCGTACCGAATGCTTGCTTTGCTGGGACTTCCGCTAGCACGAACGCTCAGCCCACAAGTGGCCGCTCTGGAGCAACGCCTAATGGCCGTGACAGATGCGATCGGCGGCAACAAAGAGGTTACGGTCA
>JAJTHU010000171.1 GCA_021300055.1 Nitrosomonadaceae bacterium
AAACACTGGAGAGTGCTTGGTGCCGATGGAGCGGCTGATGGGAATCGAACCCACGTCTTGAGCTTGGGAAGCTCAGGTCCTGCCATTGAACGACAGCCGCACACTTCTGGAAATACTACATTCCTTGTAGAACCGCACCGCGCTCGTGCTTCATAAGATCGATTCTATCCAACCACCCGTCCGCGTCGGCGCGGCGATGCAGGGGTCGGTGGGGGGGACGGCAGCGTACGCGTTTGTTCGCGTTGCAAAGCATCGCGCAACGAAGTGGTCGGCGGCGCTGCGGGGGCGGCTGGTACGGCCGGCGCAGCTTTGCTGTCGTTGCTTTCAGACTTTAGCGCGGGTAGCTTCACGCTCGGCGGCAGTGGGTCTAACGCCGCGTTGAGCAAACCGCCAATGCGAGCACCGGCTCGCGCCAACAGCGGCGGGACAATCGCGACGGCGCCAGAAACATAGCTTTCGCTAAGCTGAAACGGCGCATCCGTCCATGGCTTGCCATTAAGCGTGCCGATCTTCTTGCCATCAACCTCAGCGCAGCCAAAGCCCTCAAGCTTGCCGTAGACCAAGCGTCGCGCGAGGCCAAACGATTCGGCCATCCACACATCACCGTCACCGCGCATCCACTCCGGAAACTTCTTCCAGTTATTATCGACGAGGTACTTCGCGACTTGCTCTTCGGTCAATCCACTCATGGCGCGCTTCACAAAATCAACATCCCACGTGAAGTGCAAGTTACGCGGGCGTTGGTCGCTGCCGGCCAACACGGGCGTTTCGCCAGCCATGAGCACAATCTTCTTGTTGCCACCCCAATCGTCATCGTCGGACGCGTGTAGCGGTTGATGAATATCACCGACGATATGCACAAGAAAGCGTAGCGCCATTTGGCGATCGGCGTTGCTGCGCGACTTGTCGGCAAGAATGCTAAACAAACGTGGAATTTGCACAGAGGCGCAGTTGCCGTCCTGACAGTAGTCAACGCCGCGCGCTGAGTCTCGACAAACTTGGCGATTATCGTAGTGCCATTTGTCGGAGCCGGGCATCTCGCGCTTGAGCGCCTCGCGGAATACATCGGGATAAACGGCGGCGTCGACCAGCGAGCCGCCCTCCAGGATGATCTGTACTTCTGCTTTGGCGCGCTTGGTCAGAATCTCTTGAGCCATTAGCGCGGTGATGCGGTGCCCCTCATAGCCCCAAGCAAACACGGGCGCGGTGTGTAAGAAGCCTGAGAAGAAAACACATAGCGACGCGAAAGCCGCAGACGCAACTTTGCTCATGCTGTCTCCGTTGTTTGTTCGGGCTGTTTTTCGCCGCCTGGCGGCGTCACAAACCGCGCGGCGATCATGCCGATCTCGTAAAGGATACAGAGCGGAATGGCGAGCGCAAGTTGCGAGGCCACATCAGGGGGCGTAACGATGGCCGCCACCACAAATGCGCCGACGATGACATAGCGGCGCACTTCGCGGAGCGTTTCTAACGACACCAGCCCAGTGGCCACTAGCACCACCACGACCACGGGCGTTTCAAACGCGACGCCAAAGGCAAAGAACATACCGAGTACGAAACTGAAGTAGTTCTCGATATCAGGGGCAACGTTAATCGACGCAGGGGCGAGCTGCGCGATAAAGCTAAACACCATCTTGAACACAAAGAAGTAGCAAAACGCCATGCCCACAAAGAACAGTAGCGTGCTGGAGATGATGAGCGGCAACACGAAACGCTTCTCGTGCTTGTAAAGGCCGGGCGCGATGAATGCCCATGCTTGATACAAGATCACCGGCAGCGCGATGAGGAAGGCCGTCATCATCGCGATCTTGAGCGGAATAAAAAATGGTGCAATCACGCCAGTGGCGATCATCTTCGAGCCCACCGGCAATGCGGCCATCATCGGCGCGGCGAGGAAATCATATAGCTTGCCCGCGATGAACCACGGCGGCGTCACCAAAGGCAGTAAGCAGAGGATGAAGACGATCAGGCAAATCACCAGCCGATTGCGCAGCTCAATCAGGTGCGAGACGAACGTATCTTGCAGTCCTTCTTTCAGTTCTGAGGTGTCGCTCATATCGGAATCATGCAGATCGGCCGGGACGTCGAGGACGTTCGATGCCGAGATCAAATTGTTGTTGCACCGCTTGTGCGGCGGCGTAACCATCAGCGGACGGCGCCGTGAGCGGCTTAGCAGGGCTCAACATCGCGCCGTCACTCGCGGCGGGGGCGGTAGGCGAAGAGCCTACGTTTTCGCTGGCCGTGCCCAGGTTGGTGTTGGGTGCAGGGGGCGCGATGCCAACGCTCGCATCTTGCTCAGCAAGCAGTGCAGCTTGGCTGTTACCGCCCGCATCAAGCGCTGGCGTTGCTGCCTTTTCGATCGAGCGTGACTCCGACTCGATCGCATTGGCGTGTTCGCGCACACTCGTTTCGAAGCCGCGCGCTGCGGACTGGATTTCTTCCTTCATCTTGGCGAGATCGGATGTTTCCATCTCGCGATTGATATCCGCCTTGACGTTGGCCACATAGCGCTGGAGGCGACCGAACATATGCCCGGCCGTGCGGGCGACCTTGGGCAAGCGCTCGGGGCCGAGCACCACCAAGGCGACGACGCCGATGACGCCGATCTCCCAAATGCCAATATCAAACATGCCGGAGGGTTTCCGTGGCCAAGTCTAGGAAGTGCCGATAAGAACGCGCTGTCGAACGCAACCGCAGCGCAGGCAATGACGCCGAGCGCTTTGCGCGTGCCGCGTTAGGCACAGCGCTGGCTCAGGAGCTTTGCTTGTTTTTGACTTCGCCCTCAACCGTCACGCCGGACTTATCCGCGAGTTGGTCGGGTTTCTTTTCTTCCTCGCCACCCTTCATGCCGTCCTTAAAGCCTTTCACGGCCCCGCCGAGGTCACTGCCGATATTGCGGAGCTTCTTGGTACCAAAAACCAACAATACGATGACCAGTACAACCAGCCAATGCCAAATGCTAAAACTTCCCATGATGATCTCCTATACGGAAAACGGCCGCCGGCGCGGCACACAAAACGATGAATTCTAAACGCGCACTTGTTTCGCCTGATGACAGGCCGCCCAACGGCGCATTCGCGGCCAGTGAGCGTGCTCAAGCTCGACCAGTGTCTATCGCTGAGCGGAAATCGTGCGTTATCTGGGTTTGCGGAGGCAGGCGGACGCTACCTCAAAGAGCCAACCGATCAGCGGTCGGGGTCTGCGTCAGGCCTTGCCCACCAATGAACGTAGTGGTTCGCCTCCCGGGCGATTGCCAAACACATGAATGTGTAAATGATACACCTCTTGCCCGCCCAATCGACCGGTGTTGATCGCCGTGCGGAAACCACCCGTCAGCCCCTGTTCTTTGGCCAGCGCGGGTACCAGCGAAAGCATTTTGCCCATGAGCGCGGTATCTGAGGCATCGATGTCAGCGAGTGTGGGAATGTACTTTTTGGGGATGATCAAAAAGTGCACCTCCGCGACCGGGTTGATGTCGTGAAAGGCCAATACGTCTGCGTCCTCGTAGACCTTTTTGCACGGAATCTGCCCCGCGAGAATCTTGCCGAAAATTGTGGGGTTTTCAGTGACGGGCGTGGTCATGATGTTCTCGCATTTTTTTCAGCAATTCCGGAGACGCCATCTCGGCGCTGCAGCTCGGCGATGACGTCGTCCAACGAAAGTCCTTGATGCTGCAACAGCACCAGCAAGTGAAACAGCAAGTCGGCAGATTCATAGACCACCGCCGCTTTGTCGCCGGACTTAGCAGCAATCACCGTCTCCGTGGCTTCCTCACCCAACTTCTTGAGGATGGCATCCAGCCCTTTGGTATTGAGCTTGGCGACATACGAGCTTGCCGCGTCTGCACCCGCGCGCTCGGCGATTGTGGCTTCGAGTTTTTTGAGGAATTCGCTCATCAATCTTTCTTGAAACTTGCAGGATCAGCCAATAGCGGGTCGGTGTCGCGGGTGATTTGCCAGCTACCGTCTTGCAGACGATTGAAAAAGCAACGACGGCGCCCCGTGTGGCAGGCGATACCGCCGACCTGCTCAACGCGCATCAAGACCGTATCGCCGTCACAGTCCAAGCGCAACTCGCGCACATGCTGAATATGGCCCGAGGTTTCCCCCTTCTTCCATAGCGCTTGCCGCGAGCGCGAATAGTAATGCGCATCCCCCGTCGAAATAGTGAGCGCCAGCGATTCACGATTCATGTACGCGAGCATCAGCACATCATGGCTCACTGCGTCCTGCGCAATCGCCGGTACGAGGCCATCGGCATTCCACTTCACCGCGTCGAGCAACATGCGCGTCGCGATGCTACTGCTCTCCATTGCGCTCACAACCGCACCTCAATGCCTCGTGCGGCCATATGTTGTTTTGCTTGCGAGACGGTGTATTCGCAAAAGTGGAAGATGCTCGCCGCAAGGACCGCGTCGGCCTTGCCGAGCGTAACCCCATCGGCGAGGTGATCGAGACTGCCGACGCCACCTGAGGCAATAACGGGCACCGTCACCGCCTCAGCAACTGAGCGAGTTAGCGCCACATCAAATCCTGATTTGGTGCCATCGCGATCCATGCTGGTGAGCAAGATCTCTCCTGCACCAAGTTCCGCCGTCACGCGCTGCGCCCACTCGACGGCATCCAAGCCCGTTGGCGTACGGCCACCATGCGTAAACACTTCCCAGCCGTCCCCGCTAGGTCGGCGCCGCGCATCAATGGCCACGACAATCGCCTGCGAGCCGAATCGATCGGAAGCGTCTTGCACGAGCTGTGGGTTGGTCACCGCAGACGTATTGATGGAGACCTTGTCAGCGCCCGCATTCATCAGCCGCCGCACATCTTCTACGCGGCGGACACCACCACCGACGGTGAGCGGAATGAAAACTTGTTCAGCGACGCGCTCAATCACATCCAAAATCATGTCGCGCTGGTCCGAGCTCGCAGTGATATCGAGGAAGGTGAGTTCGTCGGCGCCTTCGTCGTTGTACTTACGCGCAATTTCCACAGGGTCACCCGCGTCGCGCAAGTTGACGAAATTGACACCTTTCACGACGCGCCCGGCGTTGACGTCGAGGCACGGAATAATGCGCTTGGCGAGCATCGCGCGCTCAGCCAGCCGCGGCTTGCGCGGCCTTGAAATCTAACGAGCCGGTGTAGATCGCGCGTCCAGTAATGACGCCCATGATGCCTTCAGCTTCGACAGCCTTAAGCTTCTTTACGTCTTCTAGGTCGTTCAAGCCACCAGAAGCAATCACTGGGACGGTCAACGCTTGTGCGAGCTTGACCGTCGCCTCGATGTTCACGCCCGTCATCATGCCGTCGCGGCCAATATCGGTGTAGAGCACGGCTTCGACGCCGTAGTCCTGAAAACGCGTGGCCAGATCGATCACGTCGTGGCCGGAGAGTTTTGACCAACCGTCGGTCGCGACCTTGCCATCCTTGGCGTCGAGCGCAACGATGATGTGCCCCGGGAAGGCGTCGCATGCCTCATGCAAGAAACCGGGGTTCTTCACAGCGGCCGTCCCAATGACGATGTAGCTCACGCCGTCGTCGAGGTAGCGCTCAATAGTGTCGAGATCGCGGATGCCCCCACCGAGCTGCACGGGCACGTCCTCGCCCATAACTTCAATGATGTCCTTGATGGCTGCTTCGTTCTTGGGTTTGCCTGCAAACGCACCGTTGAGATCCACCACGTGCAGTCGCTTGCACCCGAGTTCTTTCCATCGAAGCGCAGTTTCGCCCGCGTTTTCGGAGAAGGTCGTTGAGCGCTG
Source organism: Nitrosomonadaceae bacterium (assembly GCA_021300055.1). Lineage (GTDB taxonomy): Bacteria > Pseudomonadota > Gammaproteobacteria > Burkholderiales > Usitatibacteraceae > UKL13-2. The sequence goes on from JAJTHU010000171.1 coordinate 5,753, forward strand.
CATGTCGCCTTGCTCAAGACGCACGCAGTGTCCGTCCTTGATATCGATGGCAGGAATGATCAGCATAATCTGGGTGGCTGCATGGGTTGCGAAGAATGCAATTGTGGTCGCTAGTTTGGACGCATTCGCTAGCCTCGGATGTCAGCGCGACGACACGATGAGTTAGCGCTGAGGTCGGGCAAAAAAAGGCGAACGATGAGTGCTGGCAGATTCCGCTCGGCAGATGTGCAGCGTTGGGGGTCTTTAAGGGCTAAACGTCAGGAAGTTCTTGTAGACCATTAAACCAGCGCGGTGGCTCTTCTCGGGATGAAATTGCGTCGCAAAAATATTATCGCGCCCGATGGCTGCCGTAAAGCGGCCACCGTAATCCGTTGTTGCGGCAACAACTTCCGGCCGCACTGGGTCGCAATAGTAAGAGTGCACGTAGTAGAACCGTTCACCTGACCCCACTTCGGCGAACAATCGTGCTGCGAGGCCATGATCCGGCACTTGCGAAACCTCGTTCCAGCCCATGTGCGGTACTTTCTGGGTTGCGTCCAATGGCTGGAAGCGCCGAACCGCACCGCCGAATAATCCCAATCCCGGGGTGTCGCCTTCCTCGGAGTAGTCGAACAACATTTGCATGCCGACACACACACCAAAAAACGGCTTAGACGCAGCCGCTTCTCGCACGGCAGCCTCCAGACCGCTCTCCCGAAGGTAGCGCATGCAATCAGGCATGGCCCCTTGTCCCGGGAACACAACTCGGTCGGCCGCGCGTACGTCCCCAGCATCGGCGCTAATCTTCACGTTAGTGGGTACTTGCCATTCACGCGCAGCAAATTCAAACGCTTTGGCCACAGAGCGAAGATTGCCCATGCCGTAATCGACGACAACGAGGGATTGCATGGAGGAAAGGGCGGGAAGAAGGGGGGGGCGGTCGGTGAGCCAACAGGTAAGCAGCGTTGACCAAGCCAAGACTGCTTATAAATCAGGGGTTTGCTTTTGCTTTGCGCCCAGCTATAATACAAGGCTTAGCGCAAAATTTGCGTGCCGACTTTTTCGGGTTTGCGATGCAGTGCAGTGCTGCGATCCCGGCGTCGCTCAAGCCCTCATCCTTTTTTCGTTTTTACCGTTTTGATTCTGGACTAACCATGGCAAACATCAAATCCGCCGCCAAGCGCGCCAAGCAAGCCACCAAGCAGCGCGCACACAACATGGCGCAGCGCACCGAACTCCGCACCGCGATCAAGAAAATCGTCGCGGCTGTCGCCAAAGGCGACAAAGCGGCTGCTGAAGCAGCGTTCAAGACCAACGTTGGCACGATCGATTCGATCGCCGACAAGAAGATCATCCACAAGAACAAGGCCGCCCGTCACAAGAGCCGCCTGACCAAAGCGATCAAGGCGCTCGGCGCCGCCGCTTAAGTTGGCGCGCCATCAGGGCGCGAAGTTCTTTGCAAACGCAAAAAAACCCTGTCGTTGTCGGCAGGGTTTTTTGTTTTGTTGAAGCAGCGCGCGCCGCTCACTCTGCGCTGGAAAGCTGATTCAACGCCACTCCCGGCACTGGGCAGACATCTTCGGGCAGCGGGGCATTCGGGTCGATCACGACCAATTCGTTGTCTTTGGCGAAATCGAGCAAGAACCGGTACGCACGGGGCTCCGTTTCAGCGAGCGACGGTTCCACCACGACACAACGCACACCATCGAGCATAGTGGGACGCACAAACCCCGAGTAGCGCATTTGCTGGTCGCGCCCGAACGTCGACATGATGCCGCACAGACGCTCGGCCCAATCGCTCGGCCGAAAAGCTCGCCCTTTGAGGGTGATTCCCTGAATGATGATGCGCGTGCGCTGTGGCGTACTAGACATGTCAGCGAGCGGAGGCACGGCACGGGCCGGCGGATCAAACGGCATGGTGGATGGACAAACGAAGGAAAGTTGAGCGGGTAACAGTTATTGTTGGATTCGATGGGCTGGGTACTGCAGCGCATCTCGGCACACCTCAACTTTCGTATCGACATTATATCGTGCAGCATGAGACCTCCCTCTATGCGACACACCTTCGGATCGAGCAAAAGGCGAGGCAAAATGTACGAATGAATCGCGTACGCACTGTTTGCATCGTCGGCGCAGGGTTTTCCGGGACGATGCTCGCCGCACAACTGTTGCGCGAAGCACCGGTCGGCGCACTGCGCATCGTACTCGTCACTCGGCCGACCCCGACGACGCAGCAAGGCCGTCAATCGGGCGCGTTAGCGCGTGGTCTGGCGTACGGCACCGACTCACCTGACCATTTGCTCAACGTACCTGCCGCGCGCATGAGCGCATGGCCGGCGCAGCCTGATGACTTCGTACGTTTCTTGCACGATCAGGGCGCGGCGTTCGCGCATGCAACTGATCCCCTTCTTGACGCACGCTTTGTGCCCCGCCATTGGTATGGACGTTATCTGCGTCACATACTCGACACTACGAGACTTGCGCACCCCGACATTGGGTTCGAGATACGCGCGGGCAACGTCGTCGACTTGCGAACCGTCGCGGGCCAAACCAGCGCGCTCAACGTCGTGTTTGACGATGGGGATGCGCTGCAAGCCGACGCAGTCGCGCTCGCTGTCGGCAACTTCGCGCCAGCGCACCCGGCGTCGCTGCCGCCTGCGCTCACGCACCATCCACGCTATGTGCGCGACCCCTGGGATGCGGATGCGTTGGCACGCGTCGATCTCAACCAACCCATTCTCTTGCTCGGCACGGGCCTCACGATGTACGACGTCGTGCTCTCGCTCCTGCGTCGCGCAGCGTCAGCTCCGTCGAAAGGCGATCCGACACTGCTGGCGATCTCGCGACGCGGATTGCTGCCTCAGCCACACCGTGTCCACACCGCAACGCCGCACTTTGCGGACATCCGCGACCTCGGCACGCCCACGGCGCGCGGCTATTTGCGAGCGCTGCGCACGCGCATTGCTGATGCAGCAGCGAGCGGGCTCGATTGGCGAGACGTGCTGGCGGCGATTCGGCCGGCGACGCCTGCGCTCTGGCGCGCTCTGCCTGATGCCGAGCGTGCACGTTTTCTGCGCCACCTCAAGCCTTATTGGGAAAGCCACCGCCATCGCGCCGCCCCCGAGATCGCGCAAGCTATCGACGCTGCGCGGGGCCGTGGCGGGCTCCGAATCGAGCGGGCGAGCCTCGTCGACGTAGCAGCGTTGGCAGACGGTTCTGGTCTCAGCGTACATACCCGCGCGCGCGGCGGAACGCTAACGACCGCGCGTCGTTTTGGGACGCTGATTAACTGCACCGGCCCTTCAGCCCGGCTCGAGGCGGAGCCGCTGCTAGCCGAATTGGCCACTCGCGGTGTCATCTCGGCGGACACCATGAGACTAGGCTTGGCGCTGGAGGATGACTACCGCCCGTCATCGAGTCTTCCTGTGTTGTTCTACGTCGGGCCTCTGCTACGGGCCCGCCACTGGGAAGCCACCGCGGTCCCCGAACTGCGCGAACACGTCGCGCGTTGCGCTCTCGAGATTCTCAATTCCATCGGCGCGTCCTGAGTACCAGGGCGCTTGGGCGCTTGTCTCGCCGGCACCATTCACGCCCCCATCTGGCGATTCGTGCCAGATATCTTGCATCTTGTCGCCTCGGACTCGCGGTTGTCATGCAGTTGCATCAAAGTGGAGTCTGTCCTACTATGGACGCCCCTCTCATTTAGCTGCGGCGGCTGTGCTTAGCACCAGCCGCTTTTTTGCTTTTACTGCTGCCTACAAACCTAAGCGCACGCCGAGCCGACCAAGGAACCGACATGGCCATGTACTCCCCACACCAGATGAACACCTACAAACCGCTCGATGTGGCGTTCAGCCACGGCGAGGGCTCTTGGCTGACAACGACAGACGGCCGACGCGTACTCGACGCGCTCGCGGGGATCGCTGTGTCTGGGCTTGGTCACGGCCACCCAAAGCTCGTGAAGGCCATTGCCGACCAGGCCGCCAAGCTGATTCACACTTCTAATTTAGTGCACATCCCTGAGCAGGCTGCGCTCGCCGACAAGCTTTGCGCACTTGCTGACATGGACAACGTTTTCTTCGGCAACTCGGGTGCAGAGGCGAATGAATGTGCCATCAAGATCGCACGTCTGCACGCGCATCAGCGTGGCATTGAGAATCCGCAAATCATCGTCATGGAACGCGCTTGGCATGGTCGCACCTTGGCGACGCTCGCCGCGACGGGTTCGCGTAAAGCGCAGGCGGGCTTTGAGCCGCTCGTAACGGGTTTCATCCGTGTTCCATATAACGACATGGAGGCGATTCGCAATATCGCCGCGCATAGCAATAATGTCGTCGCCGTCCTTACTGAAGTCCTACAGGGCGAAGGCGGTATCGTCGAGGCGCGCGCCGCGTACTTGCGCGAACTGCGGCGGTTCTGCACGGATAAGGGCTGGCTGATGATGATCGACGAAGTGCAATCGGGCATCGGTCGTACCGGCAAGTGGTTTGCGCATCAGTGGGCCGGCATCGTCCCGGATGTCATGCCGCTCGCCAAAGGACTCGCGTCCGGCTTTCCGCTAGGTGCGTGCCTGGCCAAAGGTGTGGCGGCGCAAGTCTTCAAACCTGGCAACCATGGCACGACATTTGGCGGCGGTCCGCTCGCTTGCGTGACCTCGCTGCGCACGCTCGAGATCATGGAAGAAGACAACTTGCTCGAGAACGCAACCAAGATGGGCGCCCTGCTCCAGCAGAGCCTGACGTCTGCTCTCGAAGGGGTAGCCGGTGTGGTGGAGCTGCGCGGGCAAGGACTCATGCTTGGCCTGGAACTTGATCGTCCCTGCGGCGAAATAGTCGGTATGGCGCTTGCCAATGGCCTCCTGACCAACGTCACCCAAGACAACGTGGTTCGAATCTTGCCGCCGCTGATCATCAACGAAGCTGAGACGCGCGAAATTGCCACACGCCTCGCCGCGGTGGTACGCGCGTTTTTGGCCAAAACGCCTAGCAACGTTGCTGTGGCGGCTTGAGGGCGATGCGCACCATGAAGCACTTCCTCAAGTTCTCCGACTTCACGCTCGATGAATTCCAACACCTCATCACGCGCACCAAGGTGTTGAAGCAACGCTTTAAGCAGTACATTCCGTACCAGCCGCTCACCGACCGCATGCTGGCGATGGTGTTCGAGAAAAGCTCGACACGTACGCGTGTTTCGTTTGAGGCGGGTATCTACCAACTCGGCGGCCAGGCGATCCACCTCGATTCGCAATCAACACAACTTGGTCGTGCCGAGCCTATCGAAGACACGGCGCGCGTGATCTCACGCATGGTTGATTTGGTGATGATACGCACCTACGAACAGACTAAGGTCGAGGCATTTGCGCAGCACTCTCGCGTTCCGGTCATCAATGGTCTGACCAACGAGTACCATCCCTGCCAAATCCTCGCCGATGTTTTCACGTTCATCGAGCACCGTGGCGACATCGCTGGCAAGACGGTGGCTTGGATCGGTGACGCCAACAATATGAGCTATACGTGGCTCGAAGCGGCGCGCATTTTCGGCTTTACGCTCAACGTTGCCACACCCGCAGATTACGCACTCGCACCAGAACGTATCGCCGCGGCAGACAAAGCACACTTACGCACCTTCGCCGACCCACACGAAGCCGCCCGCGGTGCGCATCTCGTGACGACGGACGTTTGGACGAGCATGGGCTACGAGGCCGAGACCGAAAAACGCAAGAAGGCGTTCGCGCGGTTCATCGTCGATGCCAGCGTGATGGAGGTAGCTGATAAAGACGCGCTGTTCATGCACTGCCTCCCCGCGCATCGCGGCGAAGAGGTATCGGAGGACGTGCTCGAAGGATGGCAGTCCGTCGTCTGGGAGGAAGCGGAGAACCGGCTGCACGTACAGAAGGCGCTCATGGAGTATTTGCTCCTAGGTAAGGTGCACGCCTAATGAGCACGCGGAGCACGATTTGCGGTCAGTCGGTTTTGGACAGAACTGATTTAGAGATAACCAAAGTCGCCTATTGACGGGCGTTTTGGAGCAAAAAGGGCTGAAAACGCCCGCCAATCAACGAGTTTTAGAAAAGATTTTTTAACAATGGAGCAAAGCATGAAACGCAAGCCAACCACCACCATCGCGCTGTCCGGCATCGCTGCCGCAATCGCTTTGAGCATCAGCGCGACTGCCGCACTTGCGCAGGCACCCGCAACCGCGGCGTCCCAACCTGCCGCGGCAGCTACCCCTGAGAAAAAGAAAATTTTTGCGCTGGTTTCCGCCGTTGGCGATCAGTTCAACTACGTACGCCAACGCGAATCCACCGGCACCAACGTCATCGACACCAACAACCGTCGTACCGTGAAGGTCGAAAACAACGTGCTCAACCTCGCGGTGCTGCGCGGTCTGGACAGCGCCATTGCCAATGCCCACCCAGACAGCGAGCGAGTATTCATCACGCTAAATCCTGCTGAAATGGAAGGTGTCTTGCCACACAAGCGCGAGGAAGTCGCCATCGGTAAAATCGTCTCCGCCCTCGAGAAAATGCCAGAGCGCATGAATTGGGAAAGCATCGTTGTCGCCACGCCGAAGTACTTGATGTCCGAAGCCTCCGGTATGGGGCCGAAGCTCCAGGGCATGGGCATCTATATTCGCTCGGTTGAGAGCGGCCGCTTGGAACAGGTCGACGCTGGCGATGGCGTACAACTAAACTTCGACGGCGCTGACGTTGACACCGAAAAAGGCACTGTTGACCCCAACACCGGCAAGCGAAATAAGCTCGGCTACCAGACGTATGTCGCTCCGTACAGCTTCATTCGCGTCTACGTCATTGACCCGAAAACCCTGAAAGTCATCGAGAAGAACGCCCGCCACGACTTCACAAAATTCGTTGACCCGAACGCGACCGCAATTGATATCGCGAAGAGCATTCCAATCGACGTGCTTGGACCCCGCATTGCATCGCTGATCGAGCGCTCGGCTTCGCGCGCTGTCGGCGAAACCGCGCTTGGCGCCACCATCGAGATCCGCGAACTCAACGCCACGCAAAAGGCCCCTGCCGCGACCAAGTAATCCCGGCCAAAGCGGAACTGACTGCCGTCTCGCAACGGGACAGCACCTAGTCGCCATATAATCTTGCTCATGTCGGTGGTCGGCCGGCATGTGCAAGATCCCGCTTCGCTACTCTCACTGGCAACCAACGTTGCCTACCCCCCGCGAACGGTGACCTCTCCGATCATCCAGTGTGTCCCGAGGACAGGAGTCAGTTGGACCCAAAGGAAATCGGCTGCAAAATGACCAAGACGGCGCAGATCTGCTCTCGCCCTGCTCATTTTTTCGCTTCGATTCTTTAGGTCCAACGGCCTCCGGTGAGACGGATGCACCCATCGTGAGACTAAAAACATGAGCGAAGCAACGGGCAAAGTCGCGGGCGCAAAGTCGCGCGGCAAAGACGCCAAACCTAAACGTGTCGTACTCGCCTATTCGGGCGGCTTGGACACTTCCGTCATCCTGAAGTGGTTGCAGGATGAATATGACTGTGAGGTCGTGACCTTTACCGCCGACATCGGCCAAGGTGAAGAAGTCGAGCCCGCGCGCAAAAAAGCGCTGGCGATGGGCATCAAGAAAGAGCACATCTTCATCGAAGACTTGCGCGAAGAGTTCGTGCGTGACTTCGTGTTTCCGATGTTCCGCGCCAATACGGTCTATGAGGGCGAGTATCTGCTCGGCACCTCGATTGCGCGTCCGCTGATTGCCAAGCAACTCATTGCAATCGCGAAGAAAACTGGTGCGGATGCCATCTCACACGGTGCCACCGGCAAGGGCAATGACCAAGTTCGCTTTGAGCTTGGTGCATACGCGTTGATGCCAAACGTCAAGATCATCGCGCCTTGGCGCGAGTGGGATCTGCTGTCCCGCGAGAAACTTTTGGCCTACGCCGACAAACACAAGATTTCCGTGGACTTCAAGAAGCGCAAGGGCGGCGCCCCATATTCGATGGACGCCAACTTGCTGCACATCTCGTACGAAGGCGGCATCCTCGAAGATCCGAACTTCGAGCCAGAAGCCGACATGTGGCGCATCACGGTCTCGCCCGAAAAGGCGCCGAACAAACCTGAGACGGTCCAACTCGATTATGTGAAGGGCGACATCGTTGCCATCAACGGCAAGAAGCTTTCTCCGTCTAAGGTCCTCACAGAACTCAACCGCCTCGGCGGCAAGCATGGCATCGGGCGCCTCGATATGGTGGAAAACCGCTACGTCGGCATGAAATCGCGCGGCTGCTATGAGACGCCCGGCGGCACCATCATGCTGCGCGCACACCGCGCGATGGAATCGATCACCATGGACCGCGAAGTTCTCGCGCTCAAGGATGATTTGATGCCACGCTACGCGCGCATGATTTACAACGGCTATTGGTTCTCGCCCGAGCGCATTCTCTTGCAATCGCTGATCGACCAATCGCAAGCCACGGTAAATGGTCGGGTCACGCTCAAGCTCTATAAGGGCACGGTGATGTGCGTCGGACGCGAATCAAAGACCGACTCGCTGTTTGACCAAACCATCTCAACCTTCGATGATGATGGCGGCGCATACAATCAAGCGGACGCGGGCGGATTCATCAAGCTCAATGCGCTACGCATGCGCATCGCCGGAAACAAGGCGGCAGCGCGGAGAAAGAAATAGTATCAACCTAGTACCGGCCTAAGCATGTCATCCCGGCGAAGGCCGGGATGACCACGCATAGGTTTTCGCTACCACTCTGGCCGTACCAAATTGACGATTGAAGTTTTCGTTTCAGCAGTCGTACCGTGTCCTGATCACCCACGCTCAACTCTCAACCCTCAACGCTCAACCACACATCATGCCCTCCTTTGACATCCTCTCAGAAGTGAACAAGGTCGAGCTCAAGAATGCAATTGAGCAGGCCAATAAAGAGATCACCAATCGCTTCGATTTCAAAGGATCGGATGCGCGCATTGAGCTGAAAGAGAAAGAGCTCGAGCTAACGCTCTATGCAGACGACGACTTCAAGCTCAGCCAAGTCAAAGATGTGATGATGAACAAGATGGCCAAGCGTCAGGTTGATGTGCGCCTGCTCGACGAGAAACCGAAAGAGAAAATCGGCGGTGACAAAGTCAAGCAGGTCATCAAGGTCAAGAACGGCATCGAAACCGAACTCGGCAAAAAGATTCAGAGGCTGATCAAGGATTCCAAGATCAAGGTGACCGCCGCGATTCAGGGCGAGGTCGTACGCGTATCAGGCAACAAGCGCGACGACTTGCAGGCAGTGATTGCGCTGTGCAAATCGAAAGTCGACGAGGTGCCCCTCCAGTTCGAGAATTTTAGGGATTGAGGTAAAACGTCAAAAGATGTCGTCCCCGCGCAGGCGGGGACCCAATTTTCGGTGCGATACGACATGAACAAACTTGGGTTCCCGCCTGCGCGGGGACGACAGATTTAATGTTTTCGCGTTAACCAATCAGTGACGCGAATCCGATGCGGCAGAAATAAAGCGATCTCAGCCAAGCACTTTCGCGACCACGGCATCCGCAGTAATCCCAAAGTGCTTGTACAGCACTCCCGCAGGCGCAGACTCACCAAACGTGTCGATCCCCACCACGTCGCCCTCAAGGCCGACGTACTTGCGCCAGTAGTCCGTCACACCCGCTTCGATCGCGATCCGCTTTACACCAGCGGGTAGCACGCTCGCGCGGTAAGCGGCATCTTGTTGGTCGAACACGAACGTCGATGGCATCGACACGACGCGAACGAACACGCCCTTCTCGGCCAACGCTTTCTGCGCGTCCATCGCAATCGACACTTCGGTGCCCGTCGCGATCAACACCGCTTTCAGTGCACCCGCTTCGCGAGATAGCACGTAGCCGCCACGCTGAATCGCGGCCGTGGTCGCGGCATCGCGTTTTTGGAAGGCCGAGTTTTGCCGTGAGAACACCAAACACGTCGGGCCGTTCTGACGCGCCAGCGCATGCTGCCAAGCGACCACAGACTCAGTGGTATCGCACGGACGCCAAACATCCATGTTGGGAATGATGCGCAGTGAGGCGACGTGTTCAACCGACTGGTGTGTCGGGCCATCTTCGCCCAAGCCGATTGAATCGTGCGTGAAGACACTGATGTTGCGAATCTTCATCAACGCCGCCATGCGCAGCGCGTTACGCGAGTAATCACTGAACGTCAGGAACGTGCCGTGGTACCCAATGAATCCACCGTGCAAGGCAATGCCATTGACGATCGCGGTCATGCCGAATTCACGCACGCCGTAGTTGATGTAGTTGCCGCCAGTAACCGCCGACAGCGACTTGCTGCCACTCCAATTGGTGAGGTTGGATCCAGTGAGGTCAGCAGAGCCGCCGAGCATCTCAGGCAAGTGTTGGGCAAACGCCTCAATCGCAATTTGTGAGGCTTTACGCGTGGCCACCGTCTCGACCTTTTCATCGGCACGATTGATCGCAGCCTCGGCGATGCTGGCGAAGTTAGCCGGCAGCGCGCCTTGCATACGTCGCTCAAACTCAGCGGCGAGTTCGGGATGTGCCGCGCGGTAGGCAGCAAACACACCCTGCCATTGCGCCTCGAGCGCCGCGCCCTTCTGCGTGGCATCCCAAGCTTCGTAAATGTTGGCAGGAATCTCAAACGGCGCGTGCTTCCAGCCGATCGCTTCACGCGTGGCGGCGACTTCTTTTTCGCCGAGCGCCGAGCCGTGCACTTTGTCGGTGCCCGCCATATTTGGCGCGCCCTTGCCGATAACAGTTTTGCAGCAAATCAACGTTGGCTTGTTGCTTTGCTTCGCTTCGCGAAGCGCGCCGTCAACCGCATCGGCATCGTGGCCATCCACATTCGGAATCACATTCCAGCCGTACGCAGCAAAGCGCATCGGCGTGTTGTCCTTAAACCAACCTTCGACCTTACCGTCGATCGAAATGCCATTGTCGTCGTAGAACACGATGAGCTTAGACAGACCCAACGTACCGGCGAGGCTGCAGACCTCGTGCGAAATGCCTTCCATCAAGCAACCGTCGCCGGCGAACACGTAGGTGTAGTGATCGACGATGTCGAGGCCATCGCGGTTGAAGTGGCGAGCCAATTCACGCTCAGCGATCGCCATGCCGACGGCGTTAGCCAAGCCTTGTCCAAGTGGCCCAGTGGTGGTCTCCACGCCCGGCGTGATGCCGAACTCAGGATGTCCCGCCGTCTTAGAGTGCAACTGACGGAAGTTCTTGATCTCTTCCATCGGCAAGTTGTAGCCGGTCAGGTGCAGCAACGAATAGATGAGCATTGAACCGTGGCCGTTGGACAGCACAAAACGGTCGCGATTGGCCCAAAGCGGGTTCTTTGAGTTGTGCCGCAGGTGCTGGCGCCATAGCACCTCGGCGATCTCTGCCATGCCCATCGGCGCGCCGGGATGCCCGGAATTTGCTTTCTGGACAGCGTCCATTGAGAGGGCACGAATGGCGTTGGTGATGTCGGCGCGGTTGGCGGTGGTCATGTCTGGAAGGGAGTGAGGGGAACGGTAGGAGGCTGACGCAGCGGATGCGGGCCAGATTGCGCTTGACCGGCGAGTCATGCCGAAGCGCAAGATTATAATTTAGGGCTACTCGTAGTACTGACCAGTCTTTCTTGGGCGCGGTTGCCGTCGAAGACGCAGTGGCACGCTCGGACAAGAATGCGCTTACGGACTCAGTCCCGTACGCAAGCCGAGCATTTAACGGAGAACAACATGCGCGGCCTACACATTTTTGCGGACTTCTATAACTGTCCGCCCAGCGACTACCTTACCTCGGCAAAGAAATTGCGCTTGATGTGCATCCGTGCCGCACAGCTGGCGGGCCTCACCGTGCTGGGCGACCACTTCTACCAGTTCGATGGCTTCGACGCGATCCAAGACGGCGGCGCAACGGGTGCCTTGGTTTTGGCCGAGTCGCACCTCGCCATTCACACTTGGCCCGAACGCGCCAGTGCAACGGTCGACATCTACGTGTGCAACGTGACGGGTGACAACAGCGGCAAGGCAGAGAACCTCTACATTGAGCTGGTTGAAGAGCTCAAGCCCGGCGAAATCCTCGTCGAGCGCGTTTGGCGCGGCAAGGACGAGCCGCTTGCCGCAGCTGCCTGATTCCATAGCGCAGCGCCATGCAACGACTTGAAGAGCGTCTCACCGCGGCCTCTGGCGTTTACTACGACGCGGACCGGTTGCTAGCGTCGCATCAGTCCCCCTATCAACGCATCGAAATATTTGAAACGCCGGATCTCGGGCGGTTGATGCGCATCGACGGCGCGAACATGACGTCCGACCGCGACGAGTTTTTCTATCACGAGGCATTGGTGCATCCGGCTGCGTGCGCGCACCCTGCACCACAGCGCGCGCTGATCGTCGGCGGCGGCGACGGCGGCTCGTCAGAAGAAGCCCTCAAGCATCCAAGTGTGGCGCTTTGTCGTATGTGTGAACTCGATCAAGCGGTGGTCGACATGGCGCGCGAGTGGTTACCGCAGGTTCACAACGGTGTGTTCAGCGACGCAAGGTTGCGTGTGCAGAT
>JAJTHU010000335.1 GCA_021300055.1 Nitrosomonadaceae bacterium
CGCAGACGAACATCACCAGCGGCAGTGAATTTGATGGCGTTGTGCAGCAGGTTGTTGAGCACCTGCAAAACCTTAGTCCGATCGCACATCACTTCTTCTGGCACGGCTGTGCTGACGTCGATCGATAGGCTCAAGCCTTTCTGGTGTGCGCTCGAAAGGTGGGTTTCGATGGCTTCGCGAATGAGGTCGCGGGTGACAACAGGAACCCGCAGCACGGCGAGCTTGCCGCTACTAACTTGGTCCATATCGAGCACAGCGTTGACCAGCGTGAGCAAGTGGTTGCCACTCGTGGTGATTGCACGCGCATAGCGCCCCATTTCAGCGTCACGCATTTCCATTTCCAGCAGCTCAGCGTAGCCAAGGATGCCGTTAAGCGGTGTGCGCAACTCATGGGACATGTTAGATAGAAACTGCGATTTCGCTTCGCTCGCAGCCAAGGCTTGACGACGGCGCGCGTCGAGCTCGGCGATCATCTTTAGCGTCAAGCCCGAAAACAGCAGCACCAGAAAAGTACTCAACCACGCCATGGAGATCACGGTGCGTCGATACTCCACAAACGGCGCCAAAACCTCATCAATAGAAAATCCTACCAAGATGAACAGCGGATAACCTTCCAATTTACGGAACGCGAGGGTTCGTTCGGTTTTGTCGATCGCGCTCGTCGCACGCATGCTGCCCGTCGACTGCGTCAACATCGATTGAAAAGTAGGGGAGCCCGAAAGATCTTGACCCAGCGAGGTTTGATTACCCATTTGGCGAACGCGAATCACGCCATCCTCACCGACTAGGGTTACCAGTCCCTTGCGTGGCGCAGCGAAATCCTCGTAGACGCGCGCGAAGTAAAACGGGTCCATCGATACGACCACCACACCGGCGAAGCTACCGTCGCGCCCGTTAATGCGGCGGCTCATCTGAATCGACCACTTGTTCGAGACGCGGCCCAATACAGGTTTGCTCACAAAGAGCTTGCCTGTGTCTTGCATTACGTGAACCCGGAAGTGCTCACGGTCCGCGAGGTTGGTGGGTTTGAATGCTTGCGATGACGCATAAACATCGCCGTTTGCGTCAACCAAGGAGTACAGCACCGAAGTGTCGTTTGGCAGGGTACCTGCCGACAGGCTTTCTTGGAGGTTGAAGTCGCGGTTGTTGCGCTCGGCTTGATACTTCAGAAATCGCGTAGCCTGGTCGGCTGCACGTAATGTGCGGGTGGTCTGCTCGGCGTAGGCCCGCGCAAATCCTTCTGCATCGCGGAGTGCGTCGGACTCGGCGCGACGCTGCTCGTTGGTAATCTCAGTCGTCGCAAGGATCCAGATGCCAGCAAGCGTCGCGATGACGAAAGCGAGCAGCGAAACCACTGCCTTTGTCACCCACTGCCCTGCGCTCCAGAATTTGACCAGCCCTTGCACCACGTTCTCCCATCAGTTGATGGATGCATTGTGCGAGGTGGGCGCGCGTACGTCTGTCGCGAGAATGTCTGCGCTTTGTCACGGTGTGTAACGAAGCCGACGGGTGCCGGGTAGCCTTGCGTCGGTCGGAGGGGCGAGGCTCACGCAGCCGCGAGCAAATACCCCTGGCCACGGACGGTCTTGATGAGCTGAGGATTCTGCGGGTCGTCGCCCAGCAGTTTGCGCAACCTAGAGATGCGCATGTCGATTGAGCGGTCTAGGCCATCGTGCTCAAGCCCGCGCGTCGAGCGGAACAAATCGTCGCGAGATACGATGCTGCCTGCGCGACTGGCCAGCGCCCACAGCAGGTCAAACTCGGCGGTCGTCAGTGAGATGTCGGCGCCGGCACGTGTGACGCGTCGCGATTGATTGCAAACGGTGAGGTCGCCCAGTACGAGCGTTTCTGCCTTACCCGTCGCCACGGCCTCGCCACGCCGCAGGCACGCCCGCAAATGCGCGAGCACCAAGCGAACATTGACGGGTTTGCGCAAGTAGTCGTCTGCGCCCAGCTCCAAGCCCAGCAACTCGTCGACGTCATCATCGCGCGCGGTAAGTAGCAAGATAGCGCCGCTATAGGAAGGGCGCAATTCACGGCAGAGCTCAAATCCATCGGCAGACGGCAAACTGGCATCGAGCAAGATGGCGTCAGGCTGCAGCAACGAAACCGCACCGACAAGCCCTGCACCATCCGCGAGGTGTGTGACGCTGTAACCCGCATTCTCGAGGTGCGCCTGCAACAGCTTCGCCACGACCTCGTCGTCATCGACTATCAGGATGTGTTGACCGTTCATGTCAAAGGGTGGGGTGAATGCAAAGTCGCGCATTATCGTAAATGGGTGCGCATGTCTGGGAATTTTAGCGAGTCGCAAGGCCAAGAGTTTGCTTCTTTGCAAACCACTGTGTGCAAGGTCACACATATGTCTACGACGCAATGCAGCAAAAGACTAGGGGCGCACCCCCGGTGTTTCTAGGGGCATACCGTTTGCGCGCTGCATTAAGTAAGCCTCGATGGCGACGAACTCCTCGTCGCTAAATGAGCTGGCATCCGCGCGTACTGCCGAGAGGCAACTGCGTAAACGGCGGTTCAAACTGCCGAGGCTCTGCCATTCCAAGCGATAGATGGGATATCCGGTCGGGTGCGCTTGCGGCAGCTTCGCGCCCCCTAACCGTTTCCCCGCAAGCGTGGTGTGGCAATCGGCGCAGCTCAAGTCAACTTGGCCAATGCGTGACGCAAACAAGGTCGCGCCGCGCTGTTGGGCTGCCTTGAGCGCAGGGTGCGCGGGTGGCGTGATCGGTAAGCCGCGCGACTGGAGCGCAATAGCAGCCTCAACGCTCAGTCGTGCGCTGTCCTCGGTGCGCCATGCCGGTTGACCTTGGTGGTTGGTTCGGCACAGGTTGATGCGCGCACCAAGATTCAGCACACGCGAGCTGCTTGTATCGTACGCGGGATAACGCGTAGCCACACCGCGCATGCGGCTCAGCCCGCCGTGGCAGTCGGCGCACGACTTGGTGCCCGATACAGGCGCGCGCGACCAAAGCGCCTCACCTTCCTTGACCCATAGCATCGCAGGATTCTGGCTGTCGTCACGCTGCAGCGCTTGCGTGGCGGGTGACATCGCATCGAAGCTGGAGCGACGAGGGTCTTGCGCGGACGTGTGCAGCGACCAGAGCGCCAGAACGAGCGCCAGAACAAGTGTCAGCAGGTAGTTTGTCATTTCGGGATGACAAGCATGGCGCCTTGCACTCAATTCACACCACCCTAAGCACCGTTTCCTCGCGATGCGAAAAGCCCTCATCGCCTTCCCACGCAAACACGAACTTCCCCGTCGTTGTCGCGCGGTAGTTGAAAGAGAGGTATGGATTCGCCGCAATGGCAGCGTGTAAGTCCGCCGCGAAAACGAGCTCTCCCGCACCGCCGGCATCAGCAGCAACAAAGCGCGCGGTATAACGGCGCAGCAGATTGCGCGGCAAGATGCTGCCTTCGCTCGAACGACGATAGCCCGTCTCCATCGGGTGCTGAATCAACACCCGCACTTCGATTATCTCGCCGCGTCGAGCGGAACTGGGAACTGTGATGAGGGTGCGCGCCATATCAATCTTCCAGGCAAGACGCGAGCGTGACCAGCACGTCAACGGTATGCGTAAAGCACTGACCATCATGCATTTTCGCCACGGCGACAAGCTGCTGTGAAATTGCCAGGCGCATGCGCGTGGCGACGCGGGCGCGACCCATTGCGGGACTGAGCGTGAACACCGCGACATCGTTCTGAGGATTCTTTTCGTTGAACACCGCAATTGCCACAACGTGGTCGGCGGGCGTCATTGGGCTTTCAACGCTGACTTCAATTGGCACGCTGTTGCCGTTGTCGACCAGCGGCGCGATGTCGAATTTCACACGGCCTTCTGTTACGGGCCTGCCCGCTGCAAACTGTTGCACGAGCTTTTCAAGGGTCGGGCTGAGCGGCGCGCGCGAGGGCGCCGCACTCACGCGGCAGGCGTGCATTGCCGCGATCGTCAGCGTGCTAACCAGCAAGAACGCGCGGCGCTTCATCGCAACGACACCAGATACGCCACGACATCTTCAACTTGCTGGGCGTCGAAGATCGGCTTGCCGACTGATGTCTTCGCCACACGGTTCAATCCTTCAATACGATGGTACGCAGGCATTACGCTTTGCGGGTTGATGCGTCGCGCGTCGACGATGCGTAGCCGCAACTGTGCCGCGCTCCAGCGCGCGCCAGCGCCCGCGAGGTTGGTCGAAATATCGCCTTGAAATTTCTCTTCGGCGATCGGCGCTTGATGACATAGCAAGCACATGCTTTGGTAACGGTTCGCGACGAGCGCGCGCCCACGCGCGATATCGCCGGACGCCGTGGTCAACGCTTGCGGAATGCCGTCATCGACGACCTTGTAGGCGGCAACTTGGGCGTTAGTCGCGCCCGCAGTCACGATCAAAGCGATTGCCACCACAACACGAATGTGAGTACAAAAAAGGATCAAACCCACCTCAGAAACAACCTGCATTCGCGAGTCGTCCCGGGTTGTGCCGGGACGACCGGATTTCTACCGCGTCAGGCTTTGAGCGAATGGTTCTTCAGCGGCAAATCGCGGATGCGCTTACCAGTGGCCGCAAAGATAGCGTTGAGTACGGCAGGTGCTGCGACTGCGATGGTTGGTTCGCCCACGCCGCCCCAGAAGCCGCCCGACGTCAGGATGACCGTTTCAACCTTGGGCATATCCGCCATCTTCAAGCACGGATAGTCGCCGAAGTTAGTCTGCTCGATGCGACCATCTTTGACCGTACATTCCTGATACAGCGCGGCGGCAAGACCGTAAACGAACGATCCTTCGACCTGCGCTTCAATTTGTTGCGGATTCACGGCATTGCCACAGTCGGTCGCCGCAACAATGCGATGAATCTTCAGTACACCGTCTTTGCTGACTGAAACCTCTGCACACGCCGCCACATAAGCGCCGAAGCCTGCTGTTTGCGCAAGTCCGCGGAATACGCCTGCTGGCGCTGGCTTGTCGTAGCCGACGCGCTCGGCGACGGCATTGAGTACTGCGAGGTGCTTCGGATGCTTGGCCATGAGCTTGCGACGCAAGGCGAGCGGATCTTGCTTGGTCGCGTGCGCGACCTCGTCGAGGAAACACTCAAGGTAGATCGCGTTCTGATTCAAATTGACGCCACGCCAGAAGCCCGGCGGCACATGCGGGTTGCGCATCGCGTGATCGATGAGCAAATTCGGGAACGTATAGCCAATCGGCGTTTCTGGCCCTGACGGGTTCAAGCCC
The DNA here is from genome assembly GCA_021300055.1 of Nitrosomonadaceae bacterium. GTDB lineage: Bacteria > Pseudomonadota > Gammaproteobacteria > Burkholderiales > Usitatibacteraceae > UKL13-2. The sequence continues at coordinate 5,241 of JAJTHU010000335.1, forward strand.
TGAAAAACAACAGGATCGGCACCATTGACCATACGTTGTGGCGCCAAGCCCGCGAGGATCGATTGACCGGCAATGCGCATGTGTAGGCCGGTGATTTCACCTTTGTCGTCGAGCGCAGCGGTGAGCTTGCACGCCGTGATTGGGTGGAACCGACCTTGTGCCATGTCTTCTTCACGAGACCACACCATCTTGACCGGCACGCCAGGCATTTGTCGCGCGATGCGCGTCGCTTGCGTGACGTAATCGGTCTTGCCGCGTCGCCCAAAGCCGCCGCCGAGGTGCAGCTTGTATACCTCACACTTGGCCGGGGGCAGTCCCGCGGCCTCGGCGAGCGCAGCGTGCGCAGCTTCACCGTTTTGCGTTGGCACCCACGCCTCGCATTTGTCCGGGGTCCACAACACCGTCGCGTTCATCGTTTCCATGCACGCGTGGTTTTGGTGCGGGTACGAATACACGGCTTCAATCTTGCGCGCCGCGCTGGCAATCGCCGCTGGTGCATCACCAACGCGATTACCGACGTTGACGTCGGTTGCGTCAAGCCCGGCTTTGAGGACCTTGGCGAAAGCCTCGCTCGAGGCTTTGGCGTTGGGGCCTTCGTCCCACTCGATCTTCATTGCGTCGAGGGCGGTCTTGGCACGCCACCACGTATCGGCGACGACGGCAACAGCGGTGTCGTCAATGCGAATGACCTTCTTGACGCCGGGGCGCTTGAGGATCTCCGCCTCATCGTAGCTCTTCAGCTTGCCGCCAAACACAGGGCACGCCTTCACCGCTGCGTGCAACATGTTGGGCAATTTCAAGTCCATGCCATAGACCTGTTTGCCGTTAGTTTTTTCGATCGTATCCAAACGCGCGATGCGCTTGCCGATCAACTTCCAATCCTTTGGATCCTTTAGCTTGATGGTGTCGCCTGCGGGCGCGGGTATTTTGGCGGCGGCGGCGGCAACCTTACCGTAGGTGGTGCGGCGCTTCGAGGGGCCGTGCGTGATCACGCCCTTCTCGACGGTGCATTCGGAGACAGGCACTTTCCACTCGTCTGCTGCCGCTTGTAGCAGCACGATCCGCGCGGCAGCACCGCCCTTGCGCACGTAGTCTTGGGATTCGCGAATTCCACGTGAACCGCCGGTGCCGAAGCTACCCCACACGCGTCGGCGCGCGAGTTGCTGGCCCGGTGTCGGGTACTCGGTGCTGACCTTTGACCAATCGCACTCGAGTTCCTCGCACACCATCTGTGCGAGCCCGGTGAGTGTGCCTTGGCCCATCTCAGACCGCGCGATACGCACGATAACCCGATCATCGGGTTGGATCACGACCCAAGCGTTCAGCTCGGGAGGTACCGGTGCGGCGGTGGTGTTGGCTTGCGCGAATGCGGGCTTCAACGCGGCGGGCACATGGAAGCCGATGACAAGGCTCCCTGCGGCGGCGGCGCTGCTCTTGACGAAGCGTCTGCGGGCAACGTTAGTGACGGCGCTCATGCGGCACCTCCACTCTTGGTTTCAACGTGGGTGATGTCGAGCACTTCTTTGCCGAGCGCCGCTACTTTTTTGGGCTTGGCGCCTTTTTTCTGCGCGGCCATTTCGCGCGCGGCCGCGTGGATGGCGGTTCGCACGCGGTTGTACGTTCCACATCGGCAGATATTTGTCATTGCCTCATCAATGTCCTTGTCGGTCGGATTCGGCTTCGCTTTGACGAGTGCGGCGGCTGCCATGATCATGCCCGACTGGCAGAAGCCACATTGCGGTACGTCGAGAGCCTGCCACGCGCGCTGGATGGGGTGTGAAGCATCCGGCGACAGCCCCTCGATAGTGGTAATTTTTTGGGTCGGCTTGATCGCTGCCGCAGGCATCACGCACGCGCGCATCGGCACGCCGTCGACGTGCACGGTGCAGGCCCCGCATTGGGCAATTCCGCAGCCATACTTGGTCCCGGTGAGGCCAAGCTGCTCACGGAGCACCCACAACAAGGGTGTTCCTTCATCCGCCTGATACTCAAGCGTTTTGCCGTTCACATTCAACTTTGGCATCGTCTTCTCCTCCACTCTAGGTCGCCTGATTATGGACCAGCTTTTTCTAGGGCGCGAGGGGCTGTAACAGTTCTGTCACGCAAATAACATGCAACTGAAATCTGCGCTGCCGATACTGCGTTTTCTCGAAAACAGGGGACGCTGCCGCAATAACTACAGTAGCGGCATACCAAAGGAAACCATGACCATGAAAAAAACCAAATTTGTGTTGGCCATTGCGGCAGCACTCACGCTCTCAGCCTGTGCTGACATGAAAGCCACGCCTGCGCCGATCGTTGCTGATGGTCGTATCGCAACTGCAGACGGTATGTTGGCTGACGCCGTACGTTTTGAACTCAACGCCATGGGCGTGCGTGGTCTGACCGTAACGTCCGCGAACAGCGAAATCACCCTCAAGGGCGACGTTGAAACTGGCCGCGATTTGGCTCGCATTGCCAAAGCTGTTCAAGCCGTGCCTGGTGTGCGCGCGGTGATTCCAGATATCAACGTCAAGCGCTAAATCCTCTCGCGACTGCACGCGGTGGAGTGACCGCGTTGCTGCCCAAGATCAAAACAAAAAGCCGCG
>JAJTHU010000362.1 GCA_021300055.1 Nitrosomonadaceae bacterium
CCGCACCGGAAAACAATCCCGCACCGCCGAGCAGCGTCAGCTTCATCTGCGACAACGTAACTTGGATCGCTGACCCCCAATTGGAAATGTAATCAGTCAGCTCGATCGACGTTGACGGGTCGCCATCGCCAGTGAAGCTCACAGTGCCGGAGAGGTTCAGCTTGCGGACCGTAAACGATCCGCTGGGGAGAGTCACCGTCGCGTTTGCAATCTCAGCGACGTCGTTCGCAGCAGGGTAACGCGACCCACCGCACACGCCACTCCATTTGCTCGGATCAGTCCAGCTACCCGTCGAGCTATTGAACACGCAGTTAGGTGATGGCGCAGCATTGACGGTTAGAGAAACATTTTGCGTGGCTGGCGTGCCAACGCCGTTATCGACTTCAACCGTGAAGCTGTAGCTGCCCGGCGTGGTCGGCGTGCCCACCAAGAGTCCATCCGATGCGCCGATGTCCATCCCAGACGGCAGCGTCCCGCCTGCGATACGCCAAAGGTTAGGCAAAGTCCCGCTTGCCACTAGCTGAAATGAATAGAACGAGCCCGCTGTAGCCGCTGGCGGGGGACCACTGGTTATCACTGGCGCAACCGCGCTATCGCTCGAAGTCACAAAATTGCCGATGGCATACGCACCGGGAATGTCGGTTGCGAACATCACCTGATTCAGTCGCGTCGAGATGCGGATGAGGTACCCGCCGGTTGCCGCATAAAGCACCCCGCCGGTCGAGCTAAAGGAAAGGCCGCGCGGTGCCGGTGTAGTTTCAAAAAAGCCGGTGATGTTTGCGACAACCAAATTACTCGCCGTATCAATGACCGAAATCGAGCCGCTGGAGGTGTTGGACACGTACACGCGAGCATCGCCTGGCTGTACAGCAATGCCGGTTGGCCCTGAACCGACCGACACCGTGGTCAGTACCGAATTGTTCGTTGTATCGATAACGGAGACGTTATTCGCACCATAGTTGGTCACGTAGGCGCGCGTCCCAGCTGCATTTATGGCCACGCCGTACGGCTGCGTGCCGACCGTGATCGTTGCCGTAACCGTATTTGTTGACGTGTTGATGACCGACACGGTGCCTGCGGTGAAATTCGCCACATAGACGCGCGAGCCATCAGGATGCACGGCAACGCCGACCGGGCCTGCGCCAACTGTGACCGTTGTCGTAACAGTATTTGTTGACGTGTTGATGACCGACACGGTGCCGTCATTCTGGTTTGCGGAATAGACGCGGTTACCGTCTGGCGTGACGGCAATACCCGTGGGCACGTTACCGACGTTGATCGTCGCGATGCTGGTGTTCGTCGAAGTATCGACGACCGATACGGCGAGGCCGCCGTTGTTCGTAATGTACGCTCTCGTGCCCGCTGGGTTGAGCGCGATGCCGAATGGGTTAGTACCGAGTGCAACAGTAGTTGGGGCGAAGTTCGTCGCCAAATTTTGGACATACAGCCCGCCACTGAACAAGGGAACGTAGGCGTATGGCTGTGCATGTGCCACTGTGGTCGTCATTGCTGCGACGCACAGCACCGCGAGTTTCATCAAAGCACTTCGGAACGTTGATCCGCTGGGCGTCGAGGTCGCGAGCATCGAGCGCCCAGCCGAAGCGAAGCAAACCCGTTTAGATAGGTTGTTCATCGTCGTTACCCAAAAAATTCGTTGTCAAATCACCTAAGAAACCTTAGGGAGGGCGGCCGTTTTCAGCCACTTTTGCCTGAAACCGCGCGCCCCTACTAGGGTTGTTGTTTCGAAACTACTCGTCTCGCCGCTTGTTATCCGCTTTACCAACCAACCTCGCACTCGTTGTCTGCATGGTCACTCAACTGCGCGCGCTGCTCGCTCAACGGGTACCAAGAACTACCCTCTCCGCCGGAACGCAATCGCGCCCGCAACGTTATTGTTGAAGTTGTACTGCACACCGGCGCCCTGCCCCGTGCGACCAGTGAAGAATCCATCGAGGCTGCCAGTCGCGCCCGCGCACGCTGGCACGCAGGAAATGTTGAGTTGCGTTGGCGCAGGCAAGCCTGCTGCGGCTGGACGACCCGTATTCGCGCTAAACGTCATGTCGCGATAGATCGCCATGCCAGTTGCCGTGGCGTTCCAAGTTTGGTTCGCAACGGTCACATTGATCGATGCATCAACAGTGCGGTTGCTGAAGTTGGCGTTCAGCGTTGCGCTATTCATCGTGCCTACGTTGCCCAACGTATCGGTTGGACGCGTCGCACCGGCGACTTCGTAAACGCCCGTGCCAGTCAGCGGCAAGGTCGTCGGCCCGCTTTGCGGCGACGAGAAAACGTAGTGCAAGCTCCGGTTGATCAAGTTGGTCGCCACGCCACCAATTGTGGAGCTTGTGCCACCCGACCAGCGACCCCACGCGAGTCCCGTACTAGCGTCGACTCCGTTGTCGAGCACTTGTGCTGAGCCAATGGTGTACTCGCCATTGAAATTGATTGAACCATCGGCGCGGGCATACGGCGCGCGGAATGAGGCCACGCGCCCGGCACTATCGATTAACACCTCTGAGGGCCGATTGATCGTGGCGTAGCCTTGGCTGTACTGCGAACGCGCTAATGAGTTGGTTGGATCAGATATCAACCCATAGACAAACTGCGCTTGCGTATCCTGCGTTGGTCCGCGGAAGGCGAGTACGCCGTTAACGGTCTGCACCGTGCCGACATTCGAGTCGCTAAACGTGTAGCCGAGAATCGCGCCGTTCAATGCCGCACCGACGAAGCTGCCTTCGAGAATGCCGAACAAGCCTGACGAGGTCGATTGGCCATTTACGGTGCGAGTGATATCCAAGCCGAAACCCGTCAGCGCGAAGAAGCTGTTGAGCGTGAACGGCACGTTGCGCGCTTGCAGGGTGTAGCTCGCCTGCGTTGTTCCCGCTGGCATATTGAGGCCGATGGTCGCATTGAGCGTGCGCGCGCTGAAGTTCACATTCAGCGTGGTGCTCGTTACTGAGCCAGCAATGCCTGCGTCATTCGTCGGTGCCGTCGCGCCAACCTGCGTATACGTTGCGGTGCCAGTCAGTACGTCAGACAGGTACGGCGGATATCCAGAGCTACCGTAAGCAAAATGCGTGGTAGCACTTGGACCGCTGAAGCTACCGAGTCCTGTGAAGAGGACCGAGGTCGGCGCATTCCAGCGTCCGATGGTGATTGAGGAACTGTTGCCAATGTCGAACGATTGCACATCCGCAGCAGTGCCACCGGTTACACGCGCCGAGGTTCCCGCGCCGCCGGCCACCGACGAGAAGCCTCGCAGCGCCGCAGACTCAAGCGTAAGTCCTGCTGCGACCGCCTGGCCTGAGTACGTCGAGCCCGCCCCGGACACCACTACATCATGCAAGCCGGTCGGGTCGGTGGCAATCACGACGGGCGGGACGATGTTGGTGCCGGTGGTTGGGCCAGAGCCACTACCGGTCGTGCCTGAGCCAGTTCCCGTGCCAGTGCCGGTGCCGGACTGCGGATTGCTCGCTGCAGCGGTGGTCGTGGGCGTAGGAGGTGGTGAGGCTTCAGCAGCCTTTGTGGCGGTGTCTTCTTTCACCACCATAGTGTTTGATGCGGCGACGATCGCAGGTGGGGTCGGGATGCGCTCTGGTGGCTTGCCTGGTTCGACCTTAACCGTATCGTTCGGGAACGTGATGATCGGCGCAAAGCTACCGGTCAAGCTGGCCACAATGTGGCTACCTTCGATCGTATGATTGATGGTGACTGGCGTGGTGCCTTCACCCTCTTCGTGCGAAAGAATGTTGCCGGAGCCGCGAATACCGACCGTCGCAACACGCGTTTTCATTTGGAACTTGTCGCGGTTAGATGCGGTGAGCAATCCGGTGAATGTGCGCAGCGTGCCGCGCACCAAGTTCAGAATCGCGCCGTCTGTGTCCGCGGCGGTGCGCTGGTAGCGTTCAATACGTAGCTGCGAGTTGGCACGCAGCGATAGCTTGGCCTGATCGATCATCGACAACTGCGCCATGCCGTCCGGCCCAGCGATGATGAGATCGCCTGGGTTCACTTCGGTACCGCGCATGGCGGCACGGCGTTGGCCGTTGGTTTCAACGAATACGCTCCCGGTTACGAAGGTGAAGGATCCGCTTGCGGCGTAGGCGGTAACGCTGGACAACGTGGTGAGCAGTACCGCGCCCAGCGTTGCCAGTGCCGTTGTCAGTGGTAGCTTGAACACGCGAAGTTGCGCACGGCGTTCGGTAGCACGAGTGGTGGTTTTCATCTTGGTCTCCGAGGCCTTGATTACATGAACTCGCAGCGAATGGTCGAGGAGACCTCATGCCGCGTGTAGTCGTAGATCGAAATGTTGGAGTTGTTACGCGAGCTGAATAGCTGCGCACGCAGGTTGCACGTTGGCTGGAAACGCCAGTTCACGCCGAGCGTTGCGTCAGCCATGCGATCTTCGCCTCTCTCAACAGTTGTTGCCCGCGCAAACGCGCTGTCATCGCGCCGCTCGCTTCCGCCGAGCGCGCCAAAGATGTTTAGCCGATCGCTAAATTGCTTTTGCACATAGCCGCGCACACCGACCACTTTCTTGGATTTATCCGTGATGCCATCCGGCAACTTGCGTTCCGCCTTATCGCGCGAACCAAACGCTGTCAGTTGCAGGATCGTAGGGCGCGCGCTCGGCATCGAAACTAACCAAGATGCGCTTGCAATCGTCGACTTGAAATCCTCAACGTTGTTCTTTGGGAAGCGCGTTTGTGCGGCACCTGCACCAAAACTCAACTGCTGCGTATTGCTCAAGTTGACCCGATAGTCGAGCCCGGCAAACGCTGCGCGCCGGTCGTTGGTGGGTTTGGGATCACCCGGCGCATCGCCAGACTGCGTAAATGCGTTGTACGAGGTATTGAATCGTACCGAATGCCGTCCACCGTCCCAAATGGCGCTTGCACGGACTTCACCCGATCCAGAATTGAACGGCGACTGGTTGCGGTAACCGCGACCGCGCGCATCCGCACCCACGTAGCCGCTCCACTTTGCCGAGATCGGAAACACGTAGTCCGCGCCTAATCCCGCACCCAGGTACGGTGCTTTACGCTTGAGCGAATTACCGGTAGGCAATACACCGATCAAGTTAAACGCTTGCTGCACAGCCGACGTGAAGTCGTTGGGCACACCGGTGAGGTTTGAGTCGTAACCTAACGCCATCTCACCCCACACGCTCAACATCTTGCGGGCAGCCAAGCGACGCTGCGCGATGGCCTCGAGATACTTATCGATCGCGTTCAGTGCAGACGCTGGTGGATTTTGCGCACGCAACTTGCGAAACGTACCTTCCGCTAGGTCGAGCGAACCCACGTTGAAATAGGCACGCGCCAAATCGAGTTGCGCGCCCGCATTGTTGGGTTGCGCCGCGAGCACCCGCTCGAACGCGATGATCGCCTCATCCGTCTTGCCACTATCGAGCGCCGCAACCCCGAGCAGGTAGTCGAAATCCGGGTTGCCAGAGAGCTTGTCCTGTTCAGCAATGAGCAGCATATAGGCTTGGCTGGCCTTGAGCTGCGCGATAAGCGCTTTGGCCTGCTCGAAAAGCTTTGGATTGGCAAGTGCTTGAGGCGCGATCGCGAGAACACCGATGGCGAAACAGACGCGCACCAAACGCGATACCGAGCTGCGCGTCAACTTGTTGATTCTTGTTGTCATGGGTAAATCCGAAAAAGTGAGAGAGCCAAATGCGAATGGCGAAAGCGCAAATGCTCGAGGACTTCTCGAAAAACAGTGTCAACAGAGCTCTGAACGCCTTGCGAAGAAACGCCCAACCCACTGATTTGGCATGACTTTCTTCTGCTGGGCGCGAGCCAAAAACACCATCTCGCATACTAGCCCCCCGTGCCACACTTGTAAACGGATTCCCCAGAGGCAGTGGCGGTTTTCCCGCGGTTTGCCCCTATTCACGGGATGCAAACGAGGCCGTCTCGGCATCGCTATGCCGGACCGCACATTCGTGTGGCCCAATCAGGGGATGGTGGTCGGGCGTTTCAGCTGGCAGTTGCCGCGGCAGCGGCACGATGTCGGCCAAGCCCAACTCGCTATTCCCGCCGAGTGCCGAAAAGGGCTAGTTTTCAGTTGGGATGTGACCGATTCGTGTCAGTCTTCCTCATTTCTGCGCCTCGGTGCTAACGGTCTCTCAAAACTTCACGGGCGGCGTTGTGCCCAGGAATCCCGGTGACGCCACCACCGGGGTGCGTACCCGATCCGCACTGATACAGCCCGGCAATCGGTGTGCGGTAGTTGCCGTAGCCCATCACGGGACGATTAGAAAACAACTGATCGAGCGACAACGCGCCGTGGAAGATATCCCCGCCGACCAATCCGAACTTGCGTTCGAGATCGAGTGGGGTGTGGATTTGCCGCGCGATGACGCCGTCCTTGAAGCCCGGCGCAAATTTGTCGACGGTGTTGATCATCAAGTCAGCCACTGTTTCGCGGTGCAAATCCCAGGAATCACCATTCGGCAAACTGGGTGCGACGTGCTGACAGAACAAGCTCGCAACGTGTTGACCTGCTGGCGCGAGCGAATCATCGACGGTGGAAGGGATGAGGATCTCCACGATCGGTTGCTGGGACCACCCGTTTAGCTTCGCGTCGAAATAGGCACGCTCCATATAGGCCAGCGACGGCGCCATGATGATGCCGGACGACAGGTGCGGACCAGCCTCGGGCAGGCACGCGAAGCGCGGCAGCTCGCGCAGCGCGACGTTCATGCGTAGCGTGCCGGAGCCGACCTTAAAGCCCTCGATGCGACGCGAGAACTCCTCGGGCACATGACTTGGCGCGACCAACTTACCAAACAGCAGCTTGGGGTTGAGGTTAGACACCACGCGCTTAGCGCGCACGACCTCACCACTCTCTAAGCGAGCACCGACCGCGCGACCGTTTTCGATGATGACCTCGGCGACAGCCGCATCAACAGTGATGTCGACGCCTCGCGCACGCGCCTCTGCCGCCATGGCCTGCGTGATGGCGCCCATGCCACCAACCGCGTGGCCCCAAATGCCCTGCTTGCCGTTGACCTCACCGAATACGTGGTGCAGCAGCACGTACGCTGAGCCAGGTGTATAGGGCGACGCGAAGTTGCCCACCACGCTATCGAAACCGAAGCACGCCTTGATCGGCGCGGATTCGAAGTACTGGTCCAACACATCGCCCGCACTTTTGGTGAACAGGTCGAGAACATCGCGGCGCTGCGCCATGCTGAGCGTCTTGAAACGCTTGCCGACCTTCCACACTTGCAGCATGTCGCCGATGCCGCCACCGACATTCGGCGGCGTTTCGAGGAGCATATCCTTGAGCACGGCGGCGACGTCATCGAGCATCGCGTAGTAGCGCGGCAGTGCCTCGGCGTCGCGCACTGAAAATCGCGCCACTTCTGCTTGGGTTGCTGCAAGACCGCCGCCAACCTTGATGAAGTCACCGGGTTGATCCGATAGCGGCAGGAAATTTGAAAACGGCCGCTCAACCACGCGCAAGCCGTGTTCGGCTAGGCGCAAATCGCGGATGACTTTTGGGTTGAGCAAGCTCACCGTGTAACTCGCCGTCGAGTTACGAAAGCCGGGATGAAACTCTTCCGTCACTGCCGCGCCGCCGACAACGTGGCGGCGCTCGAGCACGCGTACGCTGAGCCCGGCACCCGCGAGGTAGCAAGCGCAGACGAGTCCGTTATGGCCGCCACCGATGATCAGGGCGTCAACGACTGCCCCCTTAGAGGAGCCGTGTGGGGGGGTCGGCGGGCTGCTTGGGGCGGTGCTCATTGGTTGGGCTCGGCAGGATGCGAAAAATGCAATGGCGCATTATCAGCCAAGCCCTACCAAACTCACCGCACAATCTAGCGCGCAACCTCTTTCATGATCTGCGAAACATCGATGGTGCGCGCACGCTGTTGAATATCTGGCAAGTACTTGGTTTGCAATTGCTTTGCTTCGCCGAGTACGCCTGAGAAGGCCTGCTTCAGACTGTCAGCCGAGAGCGAGCGTCCGCCCGCGTAATAGCGCTTGGCCACATGACCGAGCGCATACGTCGTCGCAAACGAAAACGCTGAGCCGGTGATCATGCTGCCCGCACTGCGACCAATGCCGCCCGCCACTTTGCCGAACAAACCGCCGACTAAGCGGCGCCCAAACTGCTCGACATACTGCGAGGTCAGCCCGACACCGAGCGTGGCAAGGAAATCCTTGATGTGACCTTTGTCGAGCTCAAAGCCGTGCGCTTTGCCAATGCGATAAACCATCTTCATTTGCAAGGGGATGATGGCCATCGACGCAATCGACTGCGGCAGCAACTCCAACGCGCCGTTGAGGATGCTGTAGTTGAGGATCATCTTGTCGAGCTCGGCCTGCGTCATGGTGGCAGCGAGCGGTGGTTCTAGTGGTTGCTGCGCCGACGATGCAGCATTGCTACCTGCGCTCGCAGTTGACGCATATGCACCCGCCGCCGCACCCGCCACACCTGCTGCACCGGCAGCCACCGCAACCGGCGCTGCCGCTAGCTGGGCTGCTTGCGTGGCCACGGTTTCGGTCGCGCCTTTATCCAGCTTCAGCAAATCGCGCAGGCGATCGAGGAATGCTTTTTCGGCTGGTGAGTGCGCGCCGTCGGCATCGCATACACCCACGGCAAACTCGTAGGCCAGCATCGCAGCATCGCTCGATGAAATCAACGCCGTCGCGGATTCCAACGTGGTCTTTTTGAGCAGGACGTTTTGGTAAATGGCCGCGGTGTTCACGCCGGTTTCACCTTGCAACGCGTCGGCGATACGGCGGATTTCGTCGCGCTCGCGCGCTTCGTTGTTGCCATCGGCAAACGCCGCAAGGAGTGCGATGGAGAGGATGGCGTCGCGTTCGAGGTCAGTCATTGCAGTCGTTCCCGTTAATCCCTTGAAGGGCGAAGTGAGTGAAGGCGGTTAGATGGCGCGCAGTCCGAAAGATTCAACCGCGCCGACAAATTGCTCAACGTCCGCCCGTGCGTGCGGCCGCGCGTACGCGGCTTTCTCAGGGGCTTCTCAAGCGAAACACAAACTCAAGCATCCACGGGGCGTTTCAAGCATTTTTGCCTGAAAATGCCCGCCGATTGGACACTTTGCATCGCGGCTTGTGAAGCCGCGCAGGACGCGGCAGCAACTAGCTCTTGCCGATACGTGCGATTTTGGCCTGCACGCGCTCGTCAAACTTGGCGACGTTCACCACGACGCGCTCGTGTGTTCCTTGACCGATGATATCAATCTCATCGCGGACCACCACTTCAAAGAAAAGCTTACGGCCCTCAACGCGAACGACCGTGACACTTGCTGTGATGTGCATACCCACCGGTGTAGCAGCGATGTGCGAAACATTAAGCTGCGTGCCCAAGCTCTGGTGTCCGGGGGGCAGTTTCTGCTCGCAGCAAGCCAGCGCCGCGGCCTCGATGACGTTGATCATCACCGGCGTCGCGAGCACACCGATTCGACCCGAACCTACGCGGGATGCGGTGTGCTCATCGCCTACCAGTAACGTGGATGTGCCAGTGGTACCGCTCGGGATGTCAAGAGTAATGGTCATATTGAGTCGTCATTGCGTTCGATTATTCTATGCGCCGTGCCTGCAACGTGCACGCGCATCCCTTGTCCAATATCAACGTGAATTCTCAGGCCTCAGCATCCACCGACGTTATTTCCGTCGGCGAGTTCGACTACGTCATCGTCGGCGCCGGTTCCGGAGGGTGCGTGCTCGCCAATCGGCTTAGCGCCGATCCCAGTCGACGTGTGTTGCTGCTCGAGGCAGGAGGTGCGGACGACTGGCATTGGATTCACATACCGGTCGGCTATTTGTTTTGCATCGGCAATCCGCGCACTGATTGGTGCTACAAGACCGAGCCAGAGCCCGGACTGAACGGGCGCAGCATCCTCTACGCACGCGGTCGCACCCTCGGCGGATGCTCGTCGATTAACGCCATGATCTACATGCGCGGCCAAGCGCGCGACTACGACGAATGGGCAGCGCTCACCGGCGATTCGCGCTGGGCGTGGCGCGATGTGTTGCCCGTGTTTCGGCAATTTGAGAATCACTTCGCCGGCGCGTCTGAGTGGCACGGCGCAGGCGGGGAGTGGCGTTTGGAAGCGCAGCGGTTGCATTGGGAAGTTCTCGACATCTGGCAACGCGCCGCCGCGGAACAAGGAATTCCACCAATCATCGACTTCAACGCCGGGCCAAGCAATGACGGCAGCGCGCGCTTTCAGGTGAATCAACGGATGGGGTCGCGTTGGAATGCGGCCAAGGCATATCTGCGCCCCGCGATGGCGCGCCCCAACCTCACCGTCCTCACCCACGCGCACGCGGCTGCCGTTGAGACCACCGTGCGCGATGGACGCCGCATCGCCACCGGTGTTCGATTTACACGAGATGGCCAACTGCTTGGTGCCCGCGCGCGCCGCGAAGTCATCCTTGCGGGCGGCGCCATCAATTCACCGCAACTCCTACAACTCTCCGGCATAGGCGACCCTGCCCTACTGCGTGAATTGCAAATTCCCGTGGTGCACGCGCTGCCCGGGGTCGGCGCGAATCTGCAAGATCATTTGCAA
>JAJTHU010000173.1 GCA_021300055.1 Nitrosomonadaceae bacterium
CCGGCGAAATACGCTTTCTCACCTGAGCCGCGTGAAATCACCGCAACGATGTTTGGGTCGCTCGCCGACTGCTCGAATAGTTTGCGCATCTCGACCAACATGTCGAACGACAGCGCGTTGAGCGCGTGCGGTCGGTTAAACGTGAGGTACGCGATGCGGTTGCGGATCTCGACAAGGAGTTCCGGCGCGGGCGGCACTGCGGTTTCGGTCATGGAAAAAGTCGTTTATTGGCGAGCACTTTCAGGCAAAAGGGCTGAAAGTGCACGCGGATAGGCGAGTTTCAAAATCGCGCGATTGGTCGTGTCTGCGGTTTACGCGGCTACCGGTTCTTCCACTGTGCCTTACGTTTTTCGAGGAACGCTTTCACGCCTTCTTGTTGATCTTCCAAGGTGAAGAGGTCCATGAATCGCTCGCGCTCGAGAGCGAGGCCTGCGGTGCGCGGTATGCCATTACGGGCATTGTGGATGAGCGACTTGCAGAACGACACTGACTTCGGCGATAGCGTGGCGACGCGCTCAGCCATTTTCATGGCGGCATCGAGCGACTGGCCTTTATCGACGACTTCTTCGACCAACCCGATGCGCAGCGCGGTTTCTGCGTTGACGCGTTCATTGGTGAGGATCATGCGTTTGGCCCAACCTTCACCGACGAGCCATGGTAAGTTCTGTGTGCCACACCCACCAGGCAGCAACCCGACCGCAGGTTCCGGCATCGCCATCTGTGCATGACTCTCGGCGATGCGGATGTCGCAAGCCAACGCGCCTTCGAGTCCGCCGCCCATGCAGTAGCCGTTGATGGCTGCGATGGTCACGAAGCGCGCGTTCATCCACACTTCAAACGCGGCACCAAAGGTATGGATGAAATGCCGTGCGGCCTGGATCGACTTCTCGTCGCCGCCTTGGAAGCGGTTGAGGTCAGCGCCAGCGGAAAAAAACTTTTCACCTTTACCGGTGAGCACGGCTGCATAAATGTTGTCGTTGCGCTCAAGCTCGTGCGCGAGCGCTTTCAATGCCGACAACGATTCCGGCGTCCAGGTGTTGGCGGGTGGGTTGTTTAGTGTGACGACGCAGGTGTGGCCGATTATTTGGTGTTCAATCATTTCAATCCTGTTTGTATAGCTTGATGATGCTCGAAAAATCCAGCCCACCATTACCCATCGTCGAATGCATTTGGTAAAGCTGTTGTGCCGCCGCACCCAACACCACAGGCTGCTTGGCTGACTTCGCGGCTTCGGTGACCAACGTCAAATCTTTGAGCATCAAGTCGGAACCAAACCCACCGCTGTAACCGCGCGACGCGGGAGCCGTGTCGATCACACCCGGGTAAGGGTTGTAGGTGTCCGATGACCAGCAGCGCCCGCTAGAGGTATTGGCGATGCTGGCGAACACCTTCGGATCCATGCCGAGCTTGGTCGCCAGCGACATGCCCTCGGCGGTAGCGATCATTTCGATGGCGAGCATCATGTTGTTGCAGATCTTCGCCACTTGGCCGTTGCCATCACCACCGCAGTGGACGATGTTTTTGCCCATGCACTGCAAGATGGGTTTTGCACGTTCGAAATCGGTCACTTCGCCGCCAACCATAAATGTGAGCGTGCCAGCCTCCGCACCTCCCGTGCCGCCCGAAACGGGTGCATCGACCATCACCAAGCCTTTGCCGCGCGCGTCGAGCGCGACTTCGCGGCTGGTTTGCGGGTCGATCGTGGACGAGTCGATAAGCAGCGTGCCTGGCGCTGCCGAGGCGAGCACCCCGTAGGCATCTTGATATACGCGGCGCACGTGCGGCGAAGACGGCAACATCGTGATGACCACTTCTACACCCATTGCGCATTTGCCCGCGGAGGTCGCGGCTTCGCATCCGAGTGCGGTCAACTTCTCCACGAGCTCAGGCACAAGATCAAACACTTTGACCGTGTGGCCGTGCTTCAGGAGGTTGCGAACCATGGGATTTCCCATGTGGCCGAGGCCAATGAAACCAATTTTCATCAGATTCCCTTTACGCGAGCCAGCGGATGGCTTGGACAATCGAACTCAATGCCACCAACAACATCCCAACATACAAACAAGCGCGCAGCCAGTTTTGGTGCTTATCTTCAGGAAGACGACGGATTGGGCCGAAGTCTGAATGAATCAATACGTATGGGAGGATCATCATGATGAGCCCCAAAGACCCGACGCCCTTTATGAACTCCCCTTGGAACCACTGAATCGCGACGTTAAAGGCTGAAATGGCGATGATGAAGCCAGAAAATCCAAGAAGAAATTTATGCTCTTTCTCAGAAAGCTTTACCCCGAGCACTCGTTGCGCGCTTGACTCTTCCAATTGAAACTCCTTGCTTCAAAACGAATCGTAGTACCGACATGACCCTGCACAGGGCGCTGCTTCAATCCGCCCACGCAAAGCTAGACGCCATTGAGCTCACTGATGAAGTGCCGATGGATCAAGCAGCGAGATGATGAGCAATCAGGCCCGCGATCGAGACGAGGAAGCCCAGCAATCCAATGATCGAAATCGCTTTGTAAAGGACTGGGTCACGCTGCGAATCGATTGCCTGCAACCCAAACGGGCCAAGCAGAAGCGGGCTGAAGGCAAGCAAAAAACCAACATACGTAATGCCGTGCAGGACTTTTGCTTCGTGGAAATATAGAGCGCAATTGACCGCGAACATGAGCCAGAGTGACGTCGTCAACAGGGCGAAGATGACGGAGGTCGGAGTCCAATTTGCGCCCTCGGTGAGTTGCTTGAACTGGGACGTGTCCTTATCGATCCACATACGTCACCTCACTTGAGAGAAATCGTCGTATTCACACCACCACTCACAGCGGCATCGTCAAACCACCGCGCGGTGACGGTCTTGACCTGCGTGTAGAAATGCACCGCTTGCTTGCCGTAGGGGCCGAGGTCGCCGAGCTTGGAGCCGCGTGAACCGGTAAAGCTGAAGTAGGGCACTGGCACCGGAATGGGCACGTTAATGCCCACTTGGCCGACGTCGATTTCGTTCTGGAACTTGCGCGCGACCGCACCCGATTGCGTGAAGATGCCCGTGCCGTTGCCGTAGGGGTTGGCGTTGGTCAGTGCGATGGCTTCGTCAAGTGTGTCCACGGAAACAATTACCAGCACCGGACCAAAGATTTCTTCCTTGTAAACCGTGTGGTGCGGCTTAACACCGGAGAAGATAGTCGGCGCGATGAAGTTGCCGTTGGGGTAGCCATTAATCTTTGGATTGCGGCCATCGAGCTCGAGCTTGCAGCCTTCTTCAACACCTTTGGCGATCAAACCCTCAATGCGCGCTTTGGCTTGCTTGGAGACGACAGGGCCGACATCGGTGGCCGACTCCGTGCCCGCATTTACTTTCAGCGACTTGGCTTTTTCGACGATGTCGGGAATCCACTCGTTGGCTTTGCCGACAAGAACGGCGACTGAGGTCGCCATGCAGCGTTGGCCCGCCGCACCGAAGCCTGCGCCGACCAGGGCATTCAATGACTGCTCTTTGTTGGCGTCAGGCATCACGATGGCGTGGTTCTTCGCACCCATCATGCACTGTGCGCGTTTGCCATGATCCGACGAGAGCTTGTACACGTGCTCACCCACGTGGCAAGAGCCGACGAAAGACACGGCCTTCACGGTGGGATGTGTGCATAAGGCATCGACGGATTCTTTGCCGCCGTGCACCACGTTCAATACGCCCGGTGGCACGCCGGCTTCCAGCGCAAGCTCCGCGAGCAGCATGGTGGTCATTGGGTCTTGCTCGGAAGGCTTCAGTACAAACGTGTTTCCGGTGACAATGGCCATCGGGAACATCCAAAGCGGAATCATCGCGGGGAAGTTGAAAGGGGTGATGCCCGCGCACACGCCGAGCGGTTGGCGGATGAAGTAGGTATCAACACCAGTCGCGACGTTCTCCGCCATTTCGCCTAGCGACAAGGTGCCGATCGACACCGCGTGCTCGACAACTTCCAGCCCGCGAAAGATATCGCCTTCAGCATCCGGCAACGTCTTGCCTTGCTCAGCGGTGAGGCACGCGGCGAGCTTATTCATGTCGCGGCGGATGAGCTCTTGGAGCTTGAGCATGATGCGCGCACGCTGACCGATGGGTGCGTTCTTCCAAGTCTTAAAGGCCTCGGCTGCCGACTGTACGGCGAGGTCCACTTCTGCGGCATCGCACATGGGCACGCGCGCGAGCACTTCCTGGGTCGCGGGATTGACGATGTCGCGCCATGCGGCCGCCTTGGATTCGACAAATTGACCGTTGATGAGCAGCTTGACGGTTTGCACGGAGGCGGTGGAAGGTTTCAAAACAGCAGACATGGCGAACTCCAGAATCGGGGATATGAAAGTTTAGCGCTGTCGGTCGTTCGGGGTGGCACTCGACGCGAAGGGCAAACTCTAGAAAGGGTGGGCACTTTGGGGCAAAAATGGCTCAAACACCGCGCCACATAAGGAGGTTTAACGAGTGAGCACCGCGCTTTAGCTGCCTATGATGATCAATTTTTTTGGGAGCAACACTGCAGCGAGAAAGATTGGATTCCCGCCTCCGCGGGAATGGCAGCGTGCTGGATTCGAGTGCACTTCTAGAACTGGCCTACGAACCCGAAGATCATCATTCTTCGTAAGCGAACAACACGGCATCGGCCGGCG
>JAJTHU010000194.1 GCA_021300055.1 Nitrosomonadaceae bacterium
ACAATATCCGCTGCAACTGATCATCGGCAGCCGTTTTCGGTGCGACGACGGCCTCACGTTTTGTTTATTGGCCAAGAACCGCGAAGGTTACGCAGCCATTTCAGACCTCATCACGCGCGCGCGCATGCGTGCCCCGAAAGGCGAATATCAACTGCGACGGTCCGACCTCGAACACGGCGTTGCTGACAGCTTGTGTATCTGGCTTCCCGATGAAGAGAGCGCACCGGATATTGCAGATGCGCTCTGGCTGAATGCGCGCTTCGCGGGTAATTGTGCAGTCGCCATCACCAATACGCTGCTTGCAGATGACCGTGCACGCCAGCGCAACCTTGCCGCCATCGCTGACGAGTTGCAAATCCCCGCCATTGCCACGAATGCGGCACTGATGCACAGCCGCAATCTCAAACCACTGCACGATGTCATGACCGCTATCCGGCTCAACACCACCGTTGCAGCAGCAGGCTGGCAACTGCAAGCCAACGGCGAGCGCCACTTGCGTCCAATTGCAACCTTGCAACGCCTGTTCGCGCCACAGTGGCTAGACAACAGCGTGCAACTCGCAGCGCGCTGTCAGTTCTCGCTCGATGAATTGCGCTACGAGTACCCACGTGAATTGGTGCCTGAGGGCGAGACCCCCTCGTCGTGGCTACGCACGCTGACCCTGCGCGGCGTTGCTACACGCTACCCGGGCAACGATGCCGATACCGATGCCGCGCGCCAAAAATGTCTAAGCCTCATCGAACAAGAGCTCGCGCTTATTGCCGAGCTGCGTTACGAAGCGTTCTTTTTGACTGTGCATGATTTGGTGGTGTTTGCCCGCGAACGCGGCATTCTCTGCCAAGGCCGCGGCTCCGCGGCTAACTCTGCGGTCTGTTATTGCCTCGGCATTACTGAAGTTGACCCGGGTCGTATGGAGGTACTGTTTGGACGATTCATTTCCAAAGAGCGCAATGAGCCGCCGGATATCGATGTGGATTTTGAGCATCAGCGCCGCGAGGAAGTCATTCAGTACATCTACACCAAGTACGGTCGTCACCGCGCCGCACTCGCAGCCACCGTGATTTGTTATCGAAGTCGTTCAGCCATTCGTGACGTCGGCAAAGCGCTAGGCATTGAAGCGTCACAAATCGATGCGCTATCGCGTGCAATTGCGTGGTGGGACAAATCGAGTGACATGCAAACACGGCTCCAAGAGGCGGGGCTCAATCCCGACAGCCCTATTTCGCGTCAGTATCTTGAATTGGTTAATGCAATCTCTGGCAAGCCGCGCCATCTTTCTCAGCACGTGGGTGGCTTTGTGATCGCACGCGATCAACTCTCGCGCATGGTGCCCGTTGAAAACGCGTCCATGCCGAATCGCAGCGTCATTCAGTGGGACAAAGACGATCTTGAAGCGCTTGGTTTACTCAAAGTGGACGTGCTAGCGCTCGGCATGCTCACCGCAATTCGATTGACACTCGATCATCTCAATGGATTTCACGGTTGGCAGATGCGTGTGGCGGATATTCCCAAAGAGGACCCGGCCACCTACGAGATGATTTGTCGCGCCGATACCGTAGGCGTATTCCAAATTGAAAGCCGTGCGCAGATGTCGATGTTGCCGCGTCTCAAGCCAAAACGCTTCTACGATTTGGTGATTGAAGTGGCCATTGTCAGGCCCGGGCCGATTCAAGGCGGCATGGTGCATCCGTATTTGCGCCGCAAGCAAGGGCTTGAGCCTGTTACCTACCCGAGCAAGGCAGTCGAAAAAGTACTGGAACGCACCCTCGGTGTGTCGATTTTTCAGGAGCAGGTGATGAAGATTGCCGAGGTAGCGGCGGGCTTCACGCCAGGCGAAGCCGATCTATTACGACGCGTGATGGCGGCGTGGAAGCGTAAAGGGGGCCTTGAGCCATTCCGCGACAAGCTCATTAACGGCATGTTGCAACGCGGTTATGACGCACAGTACGCTGAATCGCTTTACAAGCAGATTCAGGGCTTTGGCGAATACGGCTTTCCGGAATCGCACGCCGCGAGCTTTGCATTGCTTGCCTACGTATCCGCTTGGTTGAAGTGTCATCACCCCGCGGCGTTCGTCTGCGGCCTACTCAACGCGTGGCCGATGGGTTTTTACACGCCATCGCAACTCATTCAGGACCTGCGCCGCCACGACGTGGTAGTGCGCGCCGTCGATGTCACCGCGAGCGACTGGCTGTGCACCCTGGAGCGTCGCGATGACGGCACCCCCGCACTGCGCTTGGGACTGCGCTTTAGCAAGCACCTAACGGAGGCTGCTGCGATGCGTCTGGTTGCCGCACGTCGCCACGCGCCGTTTACCGATATCGCTGATCTCACGCGCCGCGCCGAACTCAGCTCACGCGACATCGCCGCCCTTGCATCAGCTGACGCCTTAGCGGCGCTTTCGCACAACCGTCGTGACGCGCATTGGCAAGCCCTCGGCCTGCAACGCCGCAGCACATTATTCGCTGATGTCCAGAGTGACGGCGTCTCGGCACGACTACGCGCGCCCAGTGAAGGCGAGGATATCGCCAACGACTACACACACTTGGGCTTTTCGTTGCGCCGCCACCCACTGGCCTTGCTACGCTCGCGCCTGCAACGTAGCTGCACTGCTACTGATTTGGAAGCGCTACCCGACGGAAGCCAAGTACGCGCCTCCGGCCTTGTCACCTGCCGTCAGCGCCCCGGCACGGCCAGTGGCGTCGTGTTTGTGACCCTCGAAGACGAAACCGGCAACATCAACGTGGTGGTTTGGTCCCACTTGGTCGAGCGCCAGCGACGCGAGCTGATCGGGGCCTCCTTGCTGACGGTGCTTGGCCGCATCGAGAAGCAAAGCGGGGTTACTCACCTTATCGCCGAAAAGCTGGTCAACGACTCTCACCTCTTGGGCAATTTGGACACCCAATCGCGAGATTTTCATTAGTTTTGTCCGTGCCGCCTGGTTTCGTGCCGACTATTGCCGATTTCCGTAGTTTCGCTATACTGGTGTCCTGCTTGTGTCGATTCTGTGCCCTCAGCACTACGTATCCCGTCTGCGGCACCGTCCACAGGTTCTCCGGCAGTCCTTCTGAAGTACCTTTCCCTACCGTTTGTACAGCAGCCCGATCATTCGTGATCGAGCGCAAGAAGGATTGGGGCACCCGCGCCAATTGCGCGTCTGCACACCGGGGCAACGGCGTATTGATCAATATTGATCTTTGCACCCATTCTTTTCTCTCCGTGCCTTTTGTTTCCCGCAGTTGATCTGGTCCATCTTGGATTCAGCAACAGCCACCATACGGACTTATCCACCATGCAATTATCAGAACTCAAACTCAAGCACGTCTCCGAACTCGTCGAGATGGCTAGCCACTTCGAAATCGAAGGGGCTAACCGCCTGCGCAAACAGGAACTCATCTTTGCCCTGCTCAAGCAGCAGGCCAAGAAGGGCGATCCGATCTTCGGTGACGGCACGCTCGAGGTCCTGCAAGACGGCTTCGGCTTTTTGCGCTCGCCC
>JAJTHU010000370.1 GCA_021300055.1 Nitrosomonadaceae bacterium
CGCAGCAAACTACTTGGCGCAAACGACCACTCAAGGGGTACCTGCAGCAGCGCACGCGGGGCTGTGCCGCGCCGGCTCGTCGTGCCGCTGGCGGGTAAGGGCATGATGGCGACGGTCGCGTGCCCCGACCATATCGTGCCGTCGACTGCTTGCAACACCACACGCGGCGCCAAGCGTTCGTCGATTAAGTTCACGATGACCGTCGCAGGCAAGAACACCAACCCAGCGATGAGAAGCGCTGCCAAGCCGACGGCAATCAACACGCCGCGCCGCATCACATTACCTCAGCGAGGAGAACCGTGCCTGAAACACTTTGCCCACTCCCCGCCTTGCGCGTGAGTTGCATCTCGCGCGCGGTGAGTCGGTAGCGCTGCGAGGCGGCAGCCAGACGGTCGATCAGCTCGGCGTATGCGATGTCGTTAACGATCACGCGGTACTGCGCGCGCGCTGGCGCGGCACTTGTCTTGGCGCTGGCAGCGTCTGCACCCATGAGGGACACCTTGAATGCTGATCCCAATTCGGCTTGTAGCGATCCAACATCCGCGCGGCGCGTGCTCACCGCAGTGCCTGTCGTCGGCACGTTTGGAGGCGACTGCAACGATTGACGTTCAGCTGCAAGCACCTGCATTTGTGCGAGGTCCGCGCGTAGCTGGCTGATGCGCTGGCTGTCCTTGGCGCGGCTTTGCTGGAGTGGCTCGTACACCAACGCCCAAACAAGGCCCAGCGCCAGTAACAAGGATGCGGTGCTGACCGCGCGTTGGCCTTGCGGGCTGAGCTTCGTCCAAGCCTGACGCGCCGGTTCCGCGAGATTGGCAATTGCGTTACTTAACGATTCACGCATGGAAGGCTTCATGTGCGCGTTACGCCAATACGAACGAGAACGGTGCCGGCCTGCGGCGCGTCCTCGACCATCGCTGTACCGGCCGATGCGCGAAGTGCCGCACGCATTGCATCAGGTACGCCCTCCAAACGGAGCTGAAGCTCGCCTGCGCGCAGGTCGATCGCCGTGATGCGCTCGTTCGCGCCCGGGGTGAGTTGAAGCAGCGCGGTGGCACGCGCGAGCAGCTGTTGCGATTCATCCGCGGCGATGCCGCGCTCGCGCTTGAGCGCGTCCACGTTGCGCCGCATTTGCAGCCCAGGATCAACAATCGTTGCCGCCTCGGGGAAGTTCTGTCGGAACAAACTTTCCATTTGCCCGCGTAGGCTGCGACGCTCTTGCGCAAGGCGCCATGCATCGATGCTCACGAACACGAGTTGCAGCGACAGTGCCAGCACGCCGAGCGCGAACGCAGGCCGAAGTGCGCGCCAGGTGTGGTTGTCGCGCGCCGGCGCGAAGTCACCTACCAGCAAATTCATGTTGCTGGGGGCGCCGCCAGACTGAGCGGACTGTGTTTGTGTGCCGCTGGAGACCTTCAAGCGGATATCGCCAATCGCTTGCTGCCATGCGGCGGTGTCGATGTTTGCCCCTGCTTGGGTTCGCACATCAAGCAGCGTGGGCACGACGCGCGTGTCCTCGGCGACCTTCACTTCATTCAATGCCAACGTCAGGGCGAAGGGCGGCGGCAGTGGCGCATTCTCACGGCCGACACTTTCGTGGCTCGACTCGAACAGGTATGTCAGTCCGTCCGTGCGACGTGCATAGGCGACACGCTCGGCAAATCGCACCACCCACTCGCGCGGCGCACACGGTTCGAAAGCCGACGCAGCAAACGCTGCGACTGGATGGATGTTTGCGCCGCCAAGCCAGCGGAGTACACGCGTCAGCCAAGCGCGTTCGATCGCGGCAATGACGAATCGGTTGCGACCCGAATCAGCCGGACTGACGATGACGGCGTGAATGCTGGCAGGGTCTACCGTGAGCTTGTCTTCGATGGCGAATTGCACCAACGCTTGGCGTTTCTGAGCCGACACGGGTGGCAACAGCGCGTCGATAAAGCTGATGCGCGCAATGGGCAGGATCAATTGCCATGCGGTGGATGCGCGCGCCGCGGAGACGCTCGCGAGGTCGCTGATCATTGCGCGACGTGGTGTGAGTTGCCCGACGTGCGGCGGCGCATCGCTGATCTCCAGCGGCGTATCGGCGCCAAACTCGGAAAGGTCGGGTACGTAGATAAACATTAAGGCTGCTTGAACATCAATACGAGTGCCGACGATGGCCCGCCATGGATTCGGCGGGTGAGTGATCAGGTAAATCGCGCCAAAGGTGCCGCACTAGAGGTCGCGAGTCCAAATTATAAAAGGCCACCCCGCGTTGGCCGCGGCAGCACCCGTGTTGCTTCCTGAGAGCCGCAACAGCGCGGACTGGCGGATTTGGCTGTGTTGTCCGGTGATTGCCAACGTGGCCTCAAAAAAACTACTGCGTGTGTCCAAAAACTGGTCCACCAGACCGGGCGGGAGTCCCTTGGAGCGTTCCTTGAGGTCAGCAAGGTTAGCGTAGGGCATCTCGCGCAGGCGGATGATGTCCTCAATCACATTAGTGCTTTGCCCAGGAAGCAAGGCGGAGAGGACTTCTTTGGAGGCCGTGTTGACGTTGACACGCGTGCGGATTTGATCGGCGCTGCCTTGGCCCGCCTGATCCGAAGTGCGCAACGGCAGCGCGGTGACATAAGGGCGCAGTTTGGCGAGCACCTCAGGGGTGATGCCGCGCACCCGCGCGAGTTCGTCAACTTGCACCAGCGCACGATTGGCCGCGCGCCACGGCTTGCGTTGCGACCAGTAGTAATCGTTCTCGGCGCCACGCGTGCCGCTCACTTGATTGTCAGCGTCGATCCAATCGACCACGGCGTCGGCGAGGCTGGGATCGAGTTGGAGTTGCGTCAACAGGCGGCTGAAGACTTCAACGTCGGCGTCACGCCGCTTGCCGTCACTCCCCACCAAGTTGTTGAGGTTAAAGCGCGACTGCGCATCGACCAGCACGCCGCTCGCGGTGGCCGTTTCCATCGGTTGCGCAACGAGGCCCTGCGCCCAAGGTTGATTGAGCGAAACGTAGGTGCTGTTGCGCTGCTGCGCCAGCAGGGCACTGCGCGCCCAGTCGAGCGTGGTGTTGGCGTGCAGGAGCAGTTGACCGCGTTCATTGCTACGTTCGAGGCGCGTCAGCGCTTCCGATTGCTGCGCGAGCAAGAAGCTCGCGAGTGTGGCGGCGAGCATCACGATCAACAGCGCGGTGACGATGGCCACACCCGCTTGCGCGCGCGCTGGTCGGCTTGGGCGAACGAATCGCTTAGACACCGCTCACCTCACGCACGCTAAAGAGTCGTTTGATGGGCGCGGCGCCGTCGACTGCGATGGTGACTTCGATAGCGCGCGGTAGCGCCACCATGGTAGGCGCGTCGCTGGCATTGCCCGTACTGATCGGCCACGTGCTGTGCCACTGGCCTCGCGTGTCGAGCACGCGTAGCCGAAACTCGCGCACGCCGCGCAACGCTATGTAGGCATTGGGTGCCGCGCGTGGCGCGATGTCGAGTCCATCCCAGATGAGTAACTCCAAGTTGCCTTCGCGTAGTCGGTAGCCGACCCGTTGCGGTGCGGCAGCGACACCTTCTGCGGCCGCATAACCCGCGCGCGTCATGCGTAGCGATGCCTCATCGGCGAGTTGTGCGGTGGCGATGCGAAGCGTCGCTTCGGTTTGGTTGTCGCCGTTAACGATGGGGCGTGCGAGCAGGGCGTTGAAGTCACCTTCCATGCGGGTGAACAACAATGACTGATCTCGTAGCAAATTTGACTGAGCCTGCATGCGCTCGCGGGTATCGAGCAGGCTGCTGAGGGTTCGGTAACCCAAGATGCTCAGCAGCGCAAAAATGGTGAGCGCCACCAGCACCTCGACCAGCGTGAAGCCTCGAACCGAGTGCGTTCGTTGTGCGGTGGTGCGCGTCATGGTGCCCCCGCCGTTGATGTCGCGTTCGGACTGCGGCTCAGATACACACTCAGGGTCGCTAACGCGCGGTCCGCAGCGCTCGGCGCGGGCGCGTTTGTAGTCGTGCCCGTAGCACTACTGACGAGATACACGCGCAGGTCAACCTTGCGGAATGCGGGATTGGCAGCCGCGCTTGTCTGCTGCTCCCAGCGAAAGCCCGCGCCGCCAAGCTCGCTGCTGCCGTTCTCTGTGCCGACGGATGGAAAGGCGCGTCGCGCAGCAAGCTCGGCTGCACGGTTCTGCGCGACCCACATCGCATACGTGCGCCAGCGTGCCTCTTCGGCGCTGACCACTGCGAGCGACGCAGCACGCATGCTGGCCGCGAGTGCGACGGCGAGGATGGCGAGCGCCACCAGCACTTCGACGAGTGTGAACCCGCGTTGCTGTTTCGCGGCGCAGGCAGGCGTCATGGAAGCATCCGTACATTGCCGAGCGCATCGCCTTCGATGATGCGCTCGCGCTTCGCGCCGCTCGTAGTTGCTGGCGAACCGGACGCACCTGCCATGAACACACGTAGCCGAAACGGCGCGCCCACACCTGCTGGCAAGAACGCAACTTGCGATGCCGCGCCCGCTGGGTCGGCGCCGACCAATTCCACCGCGACGCCATCGCGCCATGCACGCGGGCTGAGTTCGCGCGATTGCGCGGGCTGCCACTTTGGCGCGACGCTGGTCGGATCGCGCTCCATGAAGACGATGCCTTCGTCGCTCATGCGCATCGCGATGGGGTAGCCCGAAAACGCAGCCCGATCGCGCACTTGTTCGACGAGCAACATGAGCCGCTGCGCTTCTTGGCGCACGCGCTCCTCGTCACTCACAAACAGGTTTGGCACGGCAATCGCGATGGCGATGCCCGCAATGACGACAACAACCAGTATTTCAACGAGGGTAAACCCTAGCATCCACGGGCGTTTTCGGGCATTTATGCCTGAAACTGCCCGTAGATAGGCGATTTTGAAATTGGCTGTGCGCGCCGCGATTAGAGATTCCACGAGCCTATGTCGGCGCCGCTGCCTTCGCCACCCGCTTGTTGATCGGCACCGAAGCTGAACACATCGATCTCGCCGCGTACGCCGGGGTTGAGGTACTGGTAGGGCGTCTTCCAAGGATCGGTCGGCAAGCGTTCAAGATAGCCGCCGGCTTTCCAATTCTGTGGCGCGGGGTTGGTCGTGGGCTTCTGCACCAAGGCTTGCAGCCCCTGATCCGTTGAGGGATAGAAGCCGTTGTCGAGACGATAGAGCTTGAGTGCTTGCATGATCACGGCGATGTCGGCGCGCGCGGCGGTGGTCTTCGCTTGATCGGGGCGGTCGAGCACGCGCGGCACCACCACGGCGGCGAGGATGCCAAGGATCACCACGACGATCATGATTTCAATGAGCGTGAAACCACTCGCACGGCGCGAACCACAAAAACGACGCGCACCCCAAGAACGGCGCAAACGGTTATTCATATTCAATACCTAACGAGCGACAAGTTGGTTGAGTTCAAAGATGGGTAGCAGCACCGCCAGCACAATGGCGAGCACGATCACGCCCATCACCACGATCATGGCGGGTTCGAGCAAGGCAGCCAAGCGCGCGGTGCGTGTTTCGAGTTCACGCTGTTGCTGACGTGCAGCACTCGCCAGCGTTTCAGGCAAGCGGCCGCTTTGTTCGCCGGAGGCAACAAGATGCAGCATGACCGGTGGGAACAAGGCTGGCTTGCCGTTCTGGCTTTGCAGCGCGCGCGAGAGCGCAACGCCTTCGCGCACCTGAGCCGCGGCACGACCGAGCGCCTCGCGCATCGGCAGATTGGAAACGACACCCACCGCTGCGTTCATCGCGGTGAGCACCGGTACGCCGCTGCCGACCAAGATGGAAAGTGTGGCGGCGAGTTGTGACGATTCACGTACGCGCACCAGACGGCCCAAAATTGGCATACGCAGCATGGCCACGTGCACGCGACGACGGGTGTTTTGCTCGCGCATCGCAATGCGCAAACCGACAAACGCGCCGACGCCAAGGATGATCCAAAGCCACCACGTCCACTTTAGGCCTGTGGAAAGCAGCAACAAGCCGCGCGTCATAAGCGGCAGTTGCTGGCGCGTGGACTCAAACACGCCAACGACTTGCGGCACCACAAACAGCATCAGCCCCAACACGACCAGCACGCAAATCACCACGACAATGACTGGGTAAACCATTGCGGTAATGAGCTTTTGGCGAATCGCTTGCTGCTCTTCAACATAGTCAGCGAGCTTGAACAACACTTCGCCGAGCTTACCGGACGTTTCACCGGCACTGACGAGGGTGCAATAGAGCTCAGAAAAAGACTGCGGATAAGCAGCCATCGCTTGCGCGAGTGATTGGCCCTCGCGCACGCTGGCACGAAGCCGTGCGATAACTTGACGCTCGCTCTCGGATTCAGATTGCTCGACCAGCGCGCTCAGCGCTGCTTCAACCGTGAGGCCCGCGCCGATGAGCGTCGAGAGCTGACGCGTGGTTTGCGCGAGCTGTTCGTGCGTAAGGCGTGGCCGGGGTCCGCGCCCAGCACGCGTGCGATATTGTGGGCTGGTCGTGCCGGCATCGGCGCTGGTTGCGGCGTCGGCGGCAGTGCCTGCAACGTTAGCCAGCACATCATTCGCTGCCTCGATGGCCGTGACTTCTTCTGGGAATAGCCCGCGTTCACGCAACGCAGCCCGCGCGAGTCGCGCGGAGTCGGATTCGATGACGCCGCGTTGCGCTTGGCCTTGCATGTCATAGGCGAGGTACTTGAAGCCTGGCATGACTCAATCTGCCCTTGGTACGGCGGCGCGGTGGCTACGCATCTCGTGTGACGCGCAATACCTCTTCGCGCGTGGTCACACCGGCATCAACCCAGCGCATACCGTCTTCGCGCAATGTACGCATGCCGTGTTGGCGCGCGGCGTCCAGAATGACGCTTTCTGCTGCGCCGTCGTGAATCAACTGCCGAATGGCTTCATTGACGGTGAGCATTTCATAAATGCCGGTACGCCCGCGGAAGGCTTCTGCGCTCGACGTTGTCTTGCTTGTGTCAAGCTTACGGACCAAGCGTTGCGCCACTACACCGCTTAGCGTCGAGGCGAGTAGGTACGGCTCAATGCCCATATCGACCAAGCGTGTGACCGCACCGACTGCGGAGTTGGTATGCAAGGTCGCGAGCACGAGGTGACCGGTGAGCGAGGCTTGCACGGCAATCTCAGCGGTTTCGAGGTCGCGGATCTCGCCGATCATGATTACGTCTGGGTCTTGGCGAAGAATGGCGCGCAAGGCACGCGCAAAGCTCATGCCGATACGCGCATTCACTTGGGTCTGGCCCACGCCGTCGAGATCGTATTCGATCGGGTCCTCGACCGTCATCATGTTGCGCGTGCTGGCGTCGAGGCGCGACAGCGCCGCGTAAAGCGTAGTGGTTTTGCCTGAGCCCGTCGGACCCGTCACCAAGATAATGCCGTGCGGTTGTGCGATGAGGTGATCGAGTTCACG
>JAJTHU010000103.1 GCA_021300055.1 Nitrosomonadaceae bacterium
AACACGTTGTGGGTTTCTCGGCCGGACGGAAGAGTCATCTACTTTCATCGATTCGGAGGCGTGTGGAAGCCTGATAGCGACATCGCGGATACGCTCTCCGTTGGGCCTGGTGGCTACGTGTACTTTGATAGTGAAGCCCGACAGATCGAAACCTTCAATGGAAGCGGCAGGCTCGCTACTATCCAAGACCAGTCAGGCAATGTGACAACGCTGACTTACGTCGGAGACTTCCTGTCGACCGTCACAGACCCGATGGGTCGAACACTCACCTTCACCTACACTGGGGGTTTCAAGTCAAAGATCGCGACGATCACCGACCCGCAGGGTGGCGTCTACAGCTACGGCTATTCTGGAGAACAGGTGTCACAGGTGACCTATCCAGATGGCACAACGCGTGGCTACCTGTACACCTCCATTGGCGGCACGAGCAGCGCGAGCTTGCTTTCGGGAATAGTTGACGAAAACAACGTGCAGATATCGACATATCTTTACGACGCCAACGGCAACGCCTACTCAAGCGAATGGGCAGGCGGGGTAAACAAGTTTCTCTTTAGTGGTAACACGGTCACAGATCCGCTGGGCCGGGTGCGGACCTACGCCTTCGGTGGGATCAATGGGGTGAAGACGCTTCGAGAGATACGTGAGCCCAGTACGGTCACCAACGGGACTGGGACCGTCGTGGAGGTGTTCAACTACGATGCAAACGCGAACCTCACCTTGTACTCTGACCTGAGGGGTGTCAACACAACCCGCGTCTTTGACACCGCGCGCAATCTGGAGACCTCGAGAACCGAATCGAGCAACTGGACGCCTCGCACCATCACCACCACTTGGCACCCAACTTTCCGCCTGCCGGCGAGCATCACGGAGCCCGTTCGAGTAGGAGGGGTTAACGGCACCAAGACCACGAGTTTCTCCTACGACAGCTTTGGCAACCTCACGCAACGCGTGGTGACGACGCCGTCGGGTTCTCGTACGTGGACATGGACTTACAACGCGAACGGACAAGTGCTTTCCGCGACCGATCCGATGGGGCGCACCACGGTCAACACGTACTATCCCAACACCGAGGGGCAGAACCTCACGCTCCCGAACTCGCGTGGCATGCTCGCCTCATCGACCAATCCGCGTGGTCAGACCACCACCGTACAAGGCTACAACGCTCACGGTCAGCCGACTGTGATTATTGATCCCAACGGATTGACGACACAGTTCGCGTACGACGCCCGGATGCGCTTGGTCTCACAAACGGTTCAAGGTGAAGTCACTAGTTATTCGTACCACAACACCGGGAAACTGTCCCGAGTCACGCTCCCCGATCAAAGCTTCGTGCAATACTTCTACGACCCAGCACAGCGCTTGATTCGAGTTCAGGATGGACTTGGAAACTTCATTCAATACACGCTCGACAACGCGGGTAATCGCATTCGGGAAGACGCATACGACAAGAATGGTGCGCTCGCGCGTGCACGTTCTCGCGTGTTTGACAACTTGGGTCGTGTCATTCGTGAGATCGGTGGCGCGTCACCTGCAACGCAAGTAACTCAGCTAGCCTACTACGATGCGGTTGGCAATAACCGTGGGGTCACGGACCCCAACAACAATCCAACGTATTACACCCACGATGGCTTGAATCGATTGATCGAGATCGGGATTCCGAACACCCCGAGCCCCGTGGTGACGAAGTTCGAGTACGACCTTCAAGACAACCTAACCAAGGTCACGGACCCGAAGAACCTCGCGACGACGTATAGCTACAACGGTTTCAATGAGCTGGTGAGCCAGGCGAGCCCTGACACCGGGACGACGAGCTTTACCTACGATGCGGCGGGCAACATGCTCACCAAGACCGACGCGCGCAACGTCACGGCGACCTATAGCTACGACTCGCTGAACCGCGTCACGGCGATCAACTACCCAGCAGTGGGCGCGGTGTCTGCGCAGACGGTTACCTATTCATACGACAACTGCACGTTTGGGACTGGAAGGTTGTGTAGCTTCACCGACCGGACGGGAACCACCTCGTACACGTACGATATTCAGGGGCGTGTGCGCACGAAGTCTCAGACCGTCAATGGCATTACCCAGACTGTCGGCTATCGCTACAACAATGTCGGCCAGCTTGACGAGATGACATTGCCATCGGGCAAGAAGCTCGCATTCACCTATGTGAACAACCGAGTCACCGGAATCGCTGTGGACGGCGTGCCCATCATCAAGGATGCAGATTACGAGCCGTTCGGGCCGATCGGCGAGTGGGCATGGGGTAACGACACAACGACGTCACCGAACAAGCATGTCCGTTATTTCGACTTGGATGGCCGAAACACCAAGATTGAGTCGGGTGCTGGGATAGATCCGATGTTGGTGGTGTATGACGCCGCAAGCCGAATCACGGCACTGCAACGCCAAACGTCTGGCACATTTGATCCGTCAAAGAGCTCGTCCTACGTTTACGACAACCTCAATCGCTTGACGACGGCGACACCGGGGGCTGGCAATCCCGCGCTTGCTCAAAGCTATAGCTATGACCTCAATGGAAATCGCTTGAGCAACAACATCGCGGGCAGCGTAACCAACTACACGATTGGATCGACAAATCATCGTCTCACCGCGCTGACGGGTGCAACCGTTAAATCCTTTACGTTTGATGCAAACGGCAATCGACTCACCAACGGTAACCAGACGTGGAACTACGGCGGAGACAACCGTCCAGCATCCATTGTGCTGTCCGGCGGCTCACCAGTGACCTTGCTATCTGGCATCAACGCGCTGGGTCAACGCGTCATCAAATCAGTGAACAGCGGGTCGCAAACCACCATCACCCGATTCATCTATGACGAATCAGGACGACTAATCGGCGAGTACAACTCCAACGGTTCACCGATCCAAGAAACGGTTTGGTTCAATGATCTTCCAGTGGCGGTGCTGAAATGAGCGCGCGCATGACAACTACGACCCGATCCACTGAGATGAGCGTTGCCATGACAGCACATTCCCTCAAGAGACTCTTGCAACGCGGCCTGCGAGTGGTGGCCGCCATCGTCACGATCTCGCCCGTCCTCGCGCTGGCACAAGGAACGACGCCGCAAACGATCACCGCCTTCAATCCAACCACGCCGATCGCCTTCGCGAATGGTGCGACCTTCAACCTCA
Source organism: Nitrosomonadaceae bacterium (assembly GCA_021300055.1). GTDB lineage: Bacteria > Pseudomonadota > Gammaproteobacteria > Burkholderiales > Usitatibacteraceae > UKL13-2. Next base: position 3,157 of record JAJTHU010000103.1, read on the forward strand.
CTGCAACCGGTGGGGGCTCGACGAGCCCTGTCGTGTTCGCGTCGAACACCGCGTCGATCTGTACCGTGTCTGGGGCGACGGTAAGCGTTCTATCAGTGGGCAGTTGCGTCCTTACCGCCAATCAAGCCGGAAATGCCACCTATGCGGCGGCGCCCGAGGTGCAGCGCACAGTTGTCATCAATAAGGGTAACCAAACCATCACGTTCGGCACGCTCGCGTCCCGCTCGATGGTGCCGGCCACTTTTGGTCTCACGGCGACGGCGTCGTCTGGGCTGCCAGTGAGCTACGCATCAACGACGCAGACCCGATGCACGGTCTCAGGAGTCACCGTGATGTTGGTCTCCGTCGGTACTTGCACCATCACAGCCAGTCAAGTGGGCAACAGCAACTTCAATGCCGCGAACAACGTGACGCAAAGCTTCAGCATTTCGCTGGCACCGCAGACGATCACGTTTCCTACCATTGGCACAAAGTTCATCCTCGATTCGCCGCTCACCCTAAGTGCCACAGCGAGCTCTGGCTTACCGGTCACGTTCTCTACAAACACGCCAGCCAGCTGTACGGTGAGCGGTAACGTTGCAACGCTGGTGGCGCAGGGTAGCTGTCAGATTATCGTCAACCAGCCTGGCAACGGATCGTATCAATCAGCCAGCGCCTCGCAGTGGTTCACGGTGAGCCGGACAAACCAGACCGTGACCTTCCCAACAATTGGTCCGAAGTTCATCCTCGACTCACCACTCACATTGAGTGCAACCTCAAGCGTGGGTCTGCCAATTACGTTCTCAACCAACACACCGGCGGTCTGCTCGGTGAGCGGCACCACAGCGACCCTGATCGCGCCGGGAAGCTGCCAATTGTTTGCGACCCAGCCAGGAACCACGGCTTACAACTCGGCTCAGGCGTCTCAGTGGGTGACCGTTAGCAAGACAAACCAGACCATCACCTTCCCAACGATCGGGTCGAAGTTCATCTTGGATTCGCCGCTCGCGTTGAGTGCGACATCGAGTTCTGGCCTACCGGTGACGTTTTCAACAAACACTCCCGCCGTCTGCTCGGTAAGCGGTAGCACCGCCACGCTGATTGCGCCCGGAAGCTGCCAGCTGTTTGCGAACCAAGCGGGCAACGCCGCCTATAACGCAGGCCAAGCATCCCAGTGGGTAACGGTGAGCAAAACGAGTCAAACCATCACGTTCGCTGCAATCGGCACCCAGTCTATGTTGCCGGGTACGCTAGCACTTTCTGCGACGTCTACCTCAGGCTTGACGGTAACGTTTACCTCCAGCACAACGTCCGTTTGTACCGTGAGTGGCACGACTGCGACGTTTGTCGCCTCGGGCACGTGTACGCTGAACGCAAACCAGGCAGGAAATGCAGCCTACAACGCTGCGACTGCAGTTCAACGTTCGTTCACTGTCACACGTGTAAACCAAACAATCACCTTTGGTGCCCTGACGTCCCAGCCATTTGGTACGCCGATCACATTGAGCGCGAGCGCATCCTCGGGACTAGCAGTTGCCTTCACGAGCGCTACAACTTCTGTGTGTACGGTTAGTGGAACGACGGTCACCCCCGTCTCGGTAGGAACCTGCACGATCAACGCCAATCAGGCGGGTAACGTCACGTACAACCCAGCAACGCAGGTTGCACAGTCCTTCAGTATTGTGAAGGGCAACCAGACGATATCGTTCGGCTCCATCATGTCGCAGCCACTGACGTCTACGCCGACGATCTTGGCCACCACGAACGCGGGACTGACGGTTGCGCTATCAAGCGCCACGCCTTCCGTTTGCACAGTCTCTGGCACGACAGCGACGCTCCTGACGCTCGGGACGTGCACGATTAACGGTAACCAAGCCGGTTCTGCAAACTGGAATGCCGCGCCGCAAGCATCAGTCTCCTTCACTGTGATTCAAGGCAACCAGGCAATCACCAATTTCGCACCGACTACCCCAACCGGCTACCGCCTGAATGGCACCTTCCCGCTCACGGCGACTGGGGGTGCTTCTGGCAATCCGGTCGTTTTTGCGTCAACCTCACCAACCATCTGTACCGTTTCAGGTTCCACCGCAACCATTGTGACAGTCGGTACTTGTACGCTCACCGCTAATCAAGCGGGCAACGCGAACTACAACGCCGCACCCGAAGTAACTGCCACGGTGAACATCACGCAAGGCACGCAGACCATGAGCGTGTTTTACCCGAACAGTAGCCTTGCTGCGGGTGCGACGGTGCAACTAACGGCGACCGGCGGCGGAAGCCCCAACCTCGTAACGTTTACGAGCGGGTCAACCTCCATCTGTACGGTGAGTGCGTCAACAGCTGGCGCCAACTCGACCAGTGTGGCGAACTTGAGCGTGCTCGCAGCAGGGGATTGCTTGCTGACCGCAAACCAAGCGGGAGACGCGCTCTATCTTGCGGCCGCACCGGTATCGTTGACGCTCACGATCGGCGCAGGATCGCAGATTTTTTACGTGCATACGGACCATCTCGGTACACCCCGT
>JAJTHU010000247.1 GCA_021300055.1 Nitrosomonadaceae bacterium
ATGGAGCTGGAGGATGGGACGATCTTGAAGGAAAGCCTCGTGATCCTGCAGTATCTTGAGGATCGCTTCCCTGAGCCAAGAGTATCAGCACGCGATCCGAAGCAGCGTGCGATTGAGAACATGTTCACGGTGATGTGCAGCGACTTCACCAATGCTGGCTATTACATGGTGATGAACCAAGACCGCAGCAAGCAACAAAATTTGCGCGACAAGCTGTTGAGCATCTACGCGAATATGGATGCGTTCCTCGTGCGGCACGGCGAGGGGCAAGGGCCTTTTCTGTTTGAAGACTTTGGCTGGTCGGAAGTCGTCTTTACGCCAATGCTGATGCGCTTCTGGTTTCTGGACTACTACGAGGGGTTCGCCCTGCCAGAGGAGTCCCGCTTCGCTCGCGTGCGCGTTTGGCGCGACGCATGCCTGAAGCACCCCGATACGCAGCAGACCTCTAAAGAAGAAATTGTGAAGCTTTATTACGACTACGCCAAAGGCGCAGGCAACGGCTCGCTGCTGCCTCGCCGCACGGTTTCTTCGTTCGCCTTTAAGCCACACTGGAAATCGCGGCCGTGGCCACCCGCCGAAAAGTACGACACCGGCGCAACCGACGCGGAGCTTGGGTTGATTGAGTGAATTGCTCGCGACCCAGTCGTGAAGAGCATCAGGAGCGGCCAAAACCATCGCTTCTCGGAATGTTCGCAACTCCGATGAGTTCTTCTTGCATGCGCTATTTTTTGTATATACAATAACCTCGTGAAGATCACGTTCGATCCGATCAAGCGTGCTAAGACATTGGCAGACCGAGGGCTAGACTTCGCAGACGCACAGATCGTCTTCGAAGGAGTCACCGTGGAGATCGAAGATCTCCGAATGGACTATGGTGAACCCCGCATCCTTTGTTTTGGTCTTTTGGAGGGCAGGATCGTGGTTGTCGGCTACACCCCACGGGGTGAGACTCGTCATGTTTTCAGTATGAGGAAAGCAAATGAACGCGAAAAAAAGCGCATCGCGCCGCTCTTCCAAGTCTGATCTTGCGCGCGTGGACGCGCACGTGGTCAAGGCGAAAGAGTATGAAGAACTCCCTGAACTGACCGGAGCGATGCTTGCGCGCGCCAAGATCAACAAAGGCGGGCGGCCTGTTTCAGCCAACCCGCGCAAACTCATCTCGTTGCGCCTGCCTCCGGATGTCATTGACCGATGGAAGGCGACAGGTCCGGGCTGGCAGACACGCATGGCAGAGCGCCTAAGCAAGGTTGGGTAGCATTCCGTAGTCGTGAACGGCCACAACCGGCTGTTCGCAAGCGCTTTCCGATTCGATACGCCTAATCGTCTAATCCATGGCTCCGTTGGCGTCGAGGCCGTACCTCAGTTACATAACGGGGTCTACGCTGCCTCCAGGGAAGCGCGGCCAGACGGATGTTGTGGAACCTGCGCGTGCCTGGTTTCAGCATGCGTCTTCCGCAGACTGGAAAAGTCCAGCAGACGTAAGTTCCCATGCCAACCAGCTCCCTCGTGCACGCCGGTCATTGCCGGACTAACGGGCGACTACCGAGCAAAGTCCACGCAGGTCTCGCTAGTTGGGATGACGGAGGTAACAAAGCAGCTCTCTGTTTTTGGCCGCATCGGGGTGTCGCGCACGAAGCGCTCCGCCTCTGCCACCATAGGAAATCGTAGCGGCACCGCTGATGAGAACAAAAAAGAAGCAATCTCTGGATTAGGTGTCTCCTATGCATTTACAAAAAACATAGAGGGCACATTCGAGTGGAAATGGCTCTCAAACACTAAGCTCAGCGCTCCGACGATCGGGGTTCGGGTGGGATTCTAGGGGAGCATCGCCACTGCGCTCAGAGCGGCCCGTGAGAAAGTCGACGCTTCTCTGGTGTGGTGGCGAGCACCTATGGTCATTCGTTGTTGAACGCAGAGGCCTGGGCCAATGCGACAAATGGCATCCACAAGTTCTCTCGAACCACTCATCGAGCGGCTCGCAGGGGGCAGATCAGGAGATCTACGCACGACAAACCGTGTAGCGCGTCTTCGGAAAACTAATCCCAGAATCGCAGGTTGATCATTTTCTGAACACTGATTTACATGGCATGTATGAGCTTTAGGCATTCGAGAGAACAAGCGCGCGCCGGCCCGGCACTTCGCCGTTTGCGATGTCACGCCAAGCTCGATGCGCAGCCCGCATATCCCCGCGAGTTGTGAGCGATTAATCGTCAAATGAAGTTTTTGAGGTCACATCCTTAGGTGATCTCGGGAATGGGAGGACGTATTTTTCCCATGAGCATTTCTGCATTCCGTTCATGCTTGCAGCAGAGTAAGTCTCGTCACTTAATGATTCTTGCTTGAACATAAGGATGCGGACAGACTCCTTGACCGCAGGGGAGGGTGAACTACCTCGTAGAGAGCGGTTGATTTTTTTCTGTCGCTGCGAGGAGCTGCTTCGTGGGGCGCAGCCGCGCCGCAGCCCACTCACAACTCAATTCGCTCATCGGGGTAACCAATCTTGAGCCGCTTTAGGTTGTCGGCGAATCGCGTGGCACTGGCTGCGGCCATCGCAGCTTGCGGTTTCGATCGAGCGGATCAAATGCGTTCGGCTTGATCACGCCCCTAAGCGTCAAATCCTCGATGCGTTGCTTCAGGCGGGCCAACTCTTCAGGCTTGAGGTCATTGATCGTACGCAGCACGTACTTATCCAACTCGAAACAGTCTTCCTCACTTTGGGTTCCAACTTCCGCCATTTCAACCTCCCTCTTGTTCCGCTACGCAATCTGACCAGAGGAGTACCTGATCATCGGTTTGTTCGATCACCCCACTCTACGACGTGTCGGTTGATTGTCAACCCATCAGCAGATCGAGCGCATCACGTTGTTGTACACGCATGCCCAGCGCCATCCAAACTGCGACGTACACCTCATCAGGTAGGTCGCCTATCGTCTTCGCAGTTGGGTCGTTGAGACGACGCCAAATGTCAGTGAGTTTCTGCAAAAGTTTCGGATAAGTGCGCGACAGCCAGCCAATCGCATGACGATTCAGGGAGAGCGCTTGCGGCGCCACGATCTCGGCACCTTTGCCGCCACTCCATAAGCGCCCTGAACGAGGCTGTTGAGTTCAGCCTCAAACGCTGCCACCGCAGCGTTTGAGGCTCAAATCAACAATGAAGGAAACACCGATCAAGAAACGCCGGTGTACGGCCTAACACAGCGAACATAGTTGAGCGCTACTTGCAGGTCGCCCTGGGGGCCGAAATAGATCGGTGTTCCAGCGCCATCTTTCCGCGCCTTTGGGTCTGCTCGGGCCGCGCCCGAGCCATGCGCGTCGACAAGTGCGTCGATTGGTTTGGCGAACGCGGTGCCAAAAACGATATACATTGCCATGCTGCCCGGGCGCGGACCATCAAGTAGAGTCGTCCCGGTCCAGTAGTAAGGGACATCGACTTTTGAAGTCGGACCCGATATGCGCGAGAAATCGAACAACGTCGAGGCGGATGGCCGCGCGTTCACCTGAAAGGAAACGGAGTAATCGACAATAGTTTGCAACTCCTTGGCGCTAGGCATCCTCCAGTCATTAAATCCGCCTGTTGTCTGCTTTCTACAATAGGCAAGCGCATTCTTCCAACTTAGCGCTTGTCGACTATCACCTTTTTGCCACATCAGCCCTGTCGCAGAATCCGAGATCGTCCCGTCGCCATTCGCCCTAAAGTCATTCTTTCCATACTCCGGGTTTCCCCGGACAAAGCGAAAATACATGCGACGGGGAGAGCCAGTGCGGGGATCCTTTAGTGGGTAGGCCTTTATGCGCCCGTCCACAAAGTTAACGCCAAATTGAGACTGGTCGCGCCCCATCGTCAGACCATTGAAGGGAGTGGCGCTCCAGACCTGGGCATCGACTTCTCTTTCCCCGGCGTTCACGTCACCAAGCGGCTGTTCGAAAAAACGTGAATCGATAAACAGCTTGATAGACTTGTCGCCAAACACTCGGCCCGAATACAGAATCAAGGAGTAGAGTTCTTTCACCGAGGGAATACGCCAATCTGATGGGCCTTTCTTGTTCAGTTCTGCCAAGGCGTCTTGCGCCTCGGAGAGCGTCATTTTTGCACCTAACGTCTTCATCCAGACTAGGCCAGTGACCAAGTCCGAAACCGTTCCATCCTTGTTGTCCAAGTATCTTGGCGCAATCAGGTCATTGGTCGCGTCTTGACCAAAGAACGCGCTGCCTTTTCTTGGGCGTGGAATCTCCCCGCGCTCGCCGTAGGCTACGAGCTGGCCAGTGCCGGGTACGGCATAAGGAAGCTTTGATTGCGCAAGCTGCCCCGCAAACAAAGGTGGCAATACGAGACTGGTGGCGACGAACAACAACGTTTTCACCAAAAGGGAATCAACCATGATTGTCTTGCAAACTTAGAATTGATGGACGTAACGTCTAGGCTGACATTCGGCTCAGTTTAGCGTGTCGCCGCGCCTGGCCAACGCAATGAGGTAAGCGGCGGGAGAGAGCAAAACGTTGCGGAGACTTTCCTCCTTGCACAGTTGCCTGCTAAATGGCCTCGGTGATGATGTAGCTGCCGAAACATCCGACACTACTGGCGTCTTGGCACTGCGCTCCCCCGCTGGAGCGAATCCCGAAACTCAACAGGCGCTAATTGGGCATATTTCGACAGGGCCTGCAACTCATGCACTTGCCTGTCACTAAGTAGCTCCATCATGGCCCGAACCACGGTCGATTGAACCGCCCACGCTTGGGTCGCTAGGCGGTGTCCGGCCTTTGTAAGCTCGATGACTTTGCTGCGCTTGTCTGGGGGGTGCGGCGTTTTTCTTGGACTGGTTAGATTGTAAGGCCGAGGCTTTCTCGGTACTGAACGGGGCTGCGAGCACCTCCTGAAAGTGGCAGCGTTTGAGGCTGAAATCAACAGGTAATGATCCAAAAGCGCTCGCGGAGCAATTCCCGAAAGGCGTAGACATCTCGAAATACTCACAGGCACACCTCAATGCCGTCGCAAGGCGATTGAATGAGCGCCCAAGGATGACGTTAGACTACGAAACACCTGCTGAACGATTCAGCCAACTTGTTGCATCGACCGGTTGAATCCGCCGTCAACAGCCGCGGTTCCCCCGCCCCAAAACAAAAGCCCGCGCTGCATAGCAGTCGCGGGCTTTCGTTTTTTTCGCTAGCTAGTGCGCGTTGCGCACCCGCATCACTCGTTTACTTGAACGTGAACTGGAACCCACCACGCAAGTAACGGCCGCGTAAGTCATACAGCGTTGAATCCCAGCCGAAGGTGGATGGGTCAAACGGTGGCTGACGATCTTCGAGATTCAGCGCGCTCAGATAAAACTTCATGTTCTTCGCGTAGGTGTACGACACCGACAAATCCGTCGTCACGTAAGACTGCACGCGGGTGATCGTGGTCGGGATGATCGTCGCGTTGATTTGACGATATCCGCTCGTGAAGTTGGTTGTCGCCGATACCGCAAAGCCTTTGTAGTCCCAATCGAAGCCAAGCTTGGCTTTGGTGCGCGGCAGCGCGCCACGGCCCGGTGTGCCTTGCAAGCCGTTGTTGCCTGCGTACTGCACCATGTTCGCCCCACGCGCGGGCGGCTGCTTGAAGTTTGTCAGATACGACGCCATGGTGCGCACTTGCAAGCGACCGGGGAATCCCCACGCCGCAGGCACGACCCAACGCGCTTCAGCATCCAGACCTTCAACCGAGACGCGCGCGACGTTGACGTATCCATCAAAGATGGTGGTGATCAGGCCGGCAGAATCACGCAAGATGGCATCAGGGAACAGTGCCGCGTTGTTAGCAATAAAGCCTGCACCGTTGATGGTGATGAGGTCGCGTTGGTCAATCTTGTACCAATCCAACGACATCGAGAGATCCTTCACCGGATCCCACACCACGCCGATGGAGGTGGACTCCGACTTCTCGGCCTTGAGGTTAGGATTGCCGCGCAAGATCACTGCGGTTCCGCCCGTGGCACCGAGGCCAGTAAGCGTGGTCAGGCTAAGCGTGGTGGATTGGGTGTTCTCAACCAAGGTCGGTGCACGGAAGCCTTTGTTGTACGAGGCGCGCACCAGGATATCTTTGGTCGGGAGTAACTTGATGCCAACCTTGGGGGAGACGGAGCTACCGAAGTCGCTGTAGCGGTCAGCACGCGCCGCGGCGACGAGCTCAACTGCCTTGGTCACGGGTGCGCTGACTTCAGCAAACGCTGCGATGACGTTGCGCGAACCGTTGGTGATCGACGAGCCTGTGCCGAGCAAACGACCTGTACGCGTCAGCGGATCGGGCTGGTCGTTGAACTTCTCACGGCGCGCATCCAAACCCATCGCAAAACCAATGTCACCGCCCGCAAGCTTACCGATGGTGGTGGTTGCCTTGATGTCACCAAACGCGAGATTAGATGTCGAATTACGCTGCGTGCTGACGCGTAGCGATGCGGTCTGTGCGGGCGTCGGCGCTTGGAAGTTGTAGGTACCGTTCTGGATGGCGAGCTGTAGTGCGTCAGCATCGACTTGGTTCTGACGCGTTTCGTTGATCTTGCTCTGTGACACGCCGATCGCACTATCCCAGTCCCAACGTCCTGCGGTGCCGCTTAGGCCACCGAGTACGCGGTAGGCATCAGTCTTGATATCGTTTTGCACCGCGCCGACATCAAAGAAGGTGTAGCGCAGTTGGTAGGGGCGACCGAATGGGTTTGAGGGATTGGTCGCCGGGATGCGGGCGTTGTAGAGGCGTGCCGTCTGCGTCGCCGGGTCAAAGACTTGCGACGATTGCGTCATCGTTTGCGGCTGCGAAGCAAAGCTGGTTTTGTTTTGCGAGTACTGCGCTTCGAAGAACGCGCTGGTGCCGCCGGAGAGTTCAAAGTTGCCGCGTGCCATACCGCCCACACGCGTTTGCTCTGGGTAAGCGACGATAAACGGTGTGAGCGAGCCTGCGCAGATGGTGCCGGTCGTGAAGAATGGCGCCGCAAATGGCACCACGTTCAGCGGGCG
>JAJTHU010000285.1 GCA_021300055.1 Nitrosomonadaceae bacterium
CAATTCCGCAAGGTTTACATCCCTATGTTCGAGGGCCGCGTCGCCGCGGCGCAGAAGGTCAAGCCGCTCTATGACTGGCGTCCGCAAAGCACTTACATTCGCCGCCCACCCTACTGGGACACGACCGGCGAAGGCGCGGACGAAAATGCGGGTGGCGAGCGCAAGCTTAAGGGTATGCGCCCGCTGGCCGTTCTCGGAGACAACATCACGACCGACCATCTTTCGCCGTCGAACGCGATCTTGGCTAACAGCGCCGCGGGCGAGTACCTAGCCAAGATGGGCCTTCCCGAGGAAGACTTCAATTCCTACGCAACGCATCGCGGCGATCACTTGACCGCGCAGCGGGCCACCTTCGCCAATCCAACGCTGATGAACGAAATGGTCGTCGTCGACGGAAAGGTAAAGAAAGGCTCCTTAGCGCGCATCGAACCCGAGGGTAAAGTCACTCGCATGTGGGAAGCCATTGAAACCTACATGCAACGCAAACAGCCGCTGATCATCATCGCGGGCGCAGATTACGGACAGGGCTCATCACGCGACTGGGCTGCCAAGGGTGTGCGCTTGGCAGGTGTAGAGGCTATCGTCGCAGAGGGCTTTGAGCGCATCCATCGCACCAATCTCATCGGCATGGGCGTACTGCCACTCGAGTTCAAGCCGGGGACGACGCGCCTGACGCTTGGTATCGACGGCACGGAGACCTTTGATGTTGTCGGTGAGCGCACGCCGAGGTGCACGTTGACGTTGGTCATCAACCGTAAAGACGGTCAGCGCTCGGAAGCGCCCGTCACGTGTCGCCTCGACACCGCCGAAGAGATTTCGGTTTACGAAGCGGGCGGTGTGCTGCAGCGATTTGCAAAGGATTTTTTGGCGGCGCGCGCTGCCTAATACAATTTGTCGATAAGCGGCACTCCTCTCGTAGCGCAGTCGTCGTTGCGAGTCCTTGGAGTGCAAGGCGGACGGCGCGCAGGAAACCGGAATGGATATACAAATCCATGAGGATTCCGAGCACCGCCCAACACAGCAATCCGAGGACACAGCAGACGAATGCCTACGAGACCACAGATAAAGATTCCCGCGACGTATATGCGCGGCGGCACATCCAAAGGTGTGTTCTTCAAGCTCAGCGACTTGCCCGCACGCGCGCAGTCGCCGGGGCCAGCGCGCGACAAGCTACTGCTGCGTGTCATCGGCTCACCCGATCCGTACGGCAAGCAGATCGATGGCATGGGTGCAGCAACCTCGTCGACGAGCAAGACGGTGATCCTCAGTAAGAGCACACAACCCGATCACGACGTCGACTACCTGTTTGGCCAAGTCTCCATCGACAAACCATTTGTCGATTGGAGCGGTAATTGTGGAAACCTCAGTGCGGCAGTCGGGCCGTTCGCCATTAGCAATGGTTTGGTGGATGCGTCGCGCATTCCAAAAAACGGCGTGGCCGTCGTGCGAATTTGGCAAGCGAACATCCAGAAGACCATCATCTCGCACGTACCGATCACCGATGGTCAAGTGCAAGAGACTGGCGACTTCGAACTCGATGGCGTGACTTTTCCCGCCGCTGAAGTGCAGCTTGAGTTCATGGACCCCGCTGCCGAGGAACCGGGTGGCGATGAGGGCGGTGCGATGTTCCCCACGGGCAATCTTATCGACGACCTTGATGTTCCCGGCGTCGGTGTGTTGAAAGCGACGATGATCACCGCCGGCATCCCAACGATCTTCGTCAACGCTGACGCCATCGGCTACAAAGGCACGGAACTGCAAGACGCCATCAACGGCGACGCAAAGGCGTTAGCGATGTTCGAAACCATCCGCGCACATGGTGCAATGAAGATGGGGCTGATCAAATCACTCGATGAAGCACAAAAGCGCCAGCACACACCGAAAATCGCCTTCGTCGCGCCACCAACGAGCTACGTGTCGTCGAGCGGCAAGCCGGTGAATGCAGATGATATCGATCTAGTCGTGCGTGCCATGTCGATGGGCAAGTTGCATCACGCAATGATGGGTACGGCTGCGGTAGCCATCGGCGCGGCGGCGGCCATTCCGGGTACACTCGTGAACATCGCGGCAGGTGGTGCGAACAACGAAAAAGCGAAATCAGCGGTGCGCTTTGGGCATCCATCGGGCACGCTGCGTGTCGGCGCCGAGGCTGTTCAAGAGAACGGCGAGTGGGTGGTCAAGAAGGCCGTCATGAGCCGCAGCGCGCGAGTCCTCATGGAAGGCTTTGTACGCGTTCCTGAGGACGCTTTCTAGTCGGCAACCAACTGCGCGCTAGCGCGCTTTTGCGAGAAGCGTGTTGAGCTTGGCCAGCGCGTGCTCACTTAGAGGCTCTGCGCGGCGCGACTCCAAACCCACCTGCACGATGACGGACGTTGACGTCGCGACGCAACGATCGTCTTGAAAAATAGCTTGGCCTAGCGTCACCGAGCTACGTCCGATTTTCTCAACACGTGTGCCGATCTTCACTGCGCCCGGCCAATGCACTTCATCCAGAAAATCTAAGTGCAAACTCGCAATCACAACCGAGCAGGCCGGCTCGTGCAACACACCGTCCTGCGCATAAAGCAGCTCAACGCGGCCAGTCTCGAGCATCGTCGCAAACACGGCGTTGTTGATGTGCCCTTGGCGATCGGTGTCGGAGTAACGCAGTTTTTCCTGTGCGACGAGTGGAAAGTCGGCGAGTGAAGGGGGTGAGGGCGGTGAGGGCAGTGAGGGCGGTGAAGGCGGATTAGCCATTGGTGGGCGCGACGAATGTCGACGGGTTGCGAGGTGCGACCATTATGACGCCGATCCCAATCTCTCGGGCCGCGCTTCGCCTCCCGGCCAATGTGCCAAGCACCCTGCCCTATTTGCCGCCCTTGCCCGCGTCTTTCTCTCCTTCTTTCTCGCCCGGCTTTTCGCTCCCCGCCGCCTGTGGCGGCTTCGGTGCTTCCGCGCCAGGAAGCGCGGGGTATCGACATGCGATGTGTAGATCGTAGACGGCCTTCATACGATCGGTATTCTTCGTCGCGGCACTGAACTTGATCGTCGCGGCCTTAATCTCGTCGCGTGTCACGCCGTAGGACGCTCCAAGCCGCGACGCGGATACACCTTTCTGCTGCATGGTGTATTGCGCCGCGTTCGACGCGCCCGAGACACCACCCCACGCTGCCACGGTCGATTTGGCGGCGGCTGTCTTGGCGGCAAGCGCCGGCACAACAATCGACCCTGCGATGATGCCAACAGACGCGATCGTCAGCTCTCGATTGCCGGAGCCGTAGAAAGCGTCGCGCGCGCCCGCCACGTAAGCATCACACACTTCCAGCGCATTGGTCCAATCGGCGACGATTGCCGCTTTCGCGTCATCTGACGCTTCATTTTTTTCTCTGCATCCGATAGCTTAGAGAAGTTGCTGAACGTCCCGCCATTCGATGCGCAGCCAGCTAACGCGATGCGCGCCACCACGACTCCAATCTTCCCAATCATTCTTCCCTCCTCATTGTTTTTGTCAACACACTACCTATAACTAAAGTAACACAGGTTTTTTTGGGTTTTTTTGATACGGATGGCGGATTAAGATGAAGACGATACTATTCGCAAAAATAACGGCCCGTCGCCGCGTAGAACGGATTGGGAGATCGCCGCTCAGAATTGACAATACATACCAATTCATGCATACTTCATTTGTCATACCCTCCTCGTGGAGCCCCTCAAATGGAAGCCACCGTCGCAGAACGCGGCCAAATCACTCTTCCCAAAGAAGTGCGCGATGCGCTGGGTCTCGTCAAGGGCACCAAGCTGACGATTGAGATCGACCGTGGTCGCATCGTTTTGCGCAAGGACATCGAAGGCGCACTGCAACGCCTACGTGGTATCGCCAAACTGCCGCCGGGCATCGAGAACACGGACCAAGCCATGCGTGAACTGCGTGGCCGCGCACCCGGCGACCCGTCTGACATCTGATGATCGCAGTCGATTCCTCCGTACTGATCGACATCAGTACTAATGACCCTACCTACGCACAAGCATCGTACGATGCGTTGCGCGACGCAATCGCGCGCGATGATGTTGTCGTGTGTGATGCGGTCGTGGCTGAGCTGTGTGCGACGGTTGACCAAGTCGAAGCTACGCTCGACGCAATCACCGCTTTGGGAATTCGCTACTCAGCAGTGGCTGAACAAGCCGCGATTCGTGCGGGCATCATGCAGCGTCGGTATCGTGATCGTGGCGGCAAGCGCGAGCGCGTCATTTCGGATTTCTTGGTCGGCTCCCACGCACTCATGCAATGTGGGACGCTGCTGACACGCGACGCTGGGTTTTTCCGCGATTACTTCAAAGGCCTCAAAATCATCAATCCCGCCGCCTGAGCGCTGACTCGGGTCATCTTCCCGCTAGGAACCACCATGCCACATAACACCTACAACACCCTGCAATCCTTTTCGCTCGCGAGCGGCAAAACCGGCCAGTTTTATTCGCTGCCTGAATTGACCAAGACTTTCCCGAGTGTCGCCAAACTGCCGGTATCGATCCGCATCGTCCTCGAGGCCGTGTTGCGTAACGTCGACGGCAAGAAGGTATCCGAAGAACACGTGAAGCAGCTCGCCAATTGGGGCGCAAACGACAAGCGCGAGAATGAAATCCCGTTCATCGTCGCGCGCGTGGTGCTTCAAGATTTCACCGGTATTCCGTTGCTCGCCGACTTAGCGGCGATGCGTGGCGTGGTGAGCAAGATGGGCAAAAACCCGAAAGTGATCGAGCCGCTGGTTCCCGTTGATCTCGTTGTCGATCACTCGGTGCAGATCGACCACTACGGCAACAAAGATGCGCTCGACCTGAACATGAAGCTGGAATTCCAGCGCAATGAAGAGCGCTACCAATTCATGAAGTGGGGCATGCAAGCGTTCGATAC
>JAJTHU010000012.1 GCA_021300055.1 Nitrosomonadaceae bacterium
AGCGACTTTCCGGTGTTTCTGCATCCCGAGACACACGAGGAGTACGCGCTGGCGCGCACCGAGCGCAAAGTCGCACCAGGATACAAAGGCTTTGTTTTCCACGCCGCGCCAACCGTGACGCTCGAAGAAGACCTCGCGCGACGCGATTTGACCATCAATGCCATCGCAAAAGACGCGCACGGCCACTACATCGACCCCTATGGTGGTCAAGCCGACCTCAACCACAAGCTGCTGCGCCACGTGGGTGACGCCTTCCGAGAGGACCCAGTGCGCATCCTGCGCACCGCGCGCTTCGCCGCGCGCTTCGCCGGGCGCGGCTTCACAGTAGCCGATGAAACGATGGCACTCATGCGCGAGATGGTGACGGCGGGCGAGGTGGACGCACTGGTTCCTGAGCGTGTCTGGCAAGAACTCGCACGCGGCATGATGGAAGCGACGCCATCGCGCATGTTTGAGGTGCTGCGCGCTTGTGGCGCACTGGCACGCATTGCACCGGAGATCGATCGGCTTTGGGGCGTACCGCAATCCAAGAACTCGCACCCAGAAATCGACACGGGCGTCCACGTCATGATGGTGCTAGATGCAGCGGCACAGATTGATGCAGCGTTGCCAGTGCGCTTTGCCGCGCTGACGCACGACCTCGGCAAAGGCGTTACGCCCCCGCAGTATTTGCCACGCCATCCCGGGCATGAAGAGAAGAGCGTCGCGCTTCTTGATGCGCTTTGTGCGCGTCTCAAGGTGCCGAGCGATTGTCGCGACTTGGGCGTCACCGTTGCGCGCTGGCACGGCGACGTGCACAACGCGTTGGCGCTGAATGCCGAGCGCTTGCTCGCGCTGATGGACGGCTGCGATGCGATGCGTCGCCCGGAACGCTTCAACGATGTGCTCGCGGCTTGTGCCTGCGATCATCACGGGCGACTCGGATTTGCAACCACGCCCTATCCGCCAGAGGCTTATTTACGCCGCGCGCTCATCCAACTGCAAGCACTCGATTTGGCGAGTATTGCGCGAGCGCACACAGACAATGTTGCCAACGCGATTGCGCTGGCAAAGTTTCACGCACTCGAACAATTTATCGAAGAGGAAAAACAAGCATGAGCACCATCACCTGCAAAGCAATCCGAATTCACGAACACGGCGGTCCGGAGGTGATGCGCTGGGAAGACGTTGAAGTCGCCGCACCCGGCCCGAATGAACTGCGTTTGAAAGCCACTGCTGTCGGGCTGAACTTTATCGACACCTACCACCGCACCGGCATGTATAAGGTCGCGTTGCCGTCTGTAATCGGGCGCGAGGGTGCGGGTATCGTCGAGGCCGTCGGCAGCGCGGTGACTGAATTCACAGTGGGTGATCGCGTGGCCTACGCGTCTTCTCCGATCGGCGCGTACGCGCAGTTTCGCCTCATGCCCGCAGAGCGTTGCGTCAAGATCCCGGAGGGTGTCACCGATCAACAAGCCGCGTCCATGATGTTGAAAGGCATGACCGCGCAGTACCTGCTGCGCCGCACTTACCGCGTCAAGCCCGGCGACACCATCCTCAACCAAGCCGCAGCGGGTGGCGTTGGTCAGATCTTGGGACAATGGGCCAAGCACCTTGGTGCGACGGTGATTGGCACAGTTGGCTCTGACGATAAGGTCGCCCTCGCCAAAGCGAACGGTTGCGATCACGTCATCAACTACCGCAGCGAAGATTGGGTCAAACGTGTACTCGAAATCACTAACGGCAAGAAGTGTCAGGTGGTGTATGACGGCGTCGGCAACGATACCTTTCTCAAGTCGCTCGATTGCATCGCACCCCTCGGGCTGATGGTGTCGTTCGGCGCTGCATCCGGGCCTGTCGCGCCCTTTTACACGGGTGAGCTCGCGGCGAAAGGGTCCTTGTACCTGACGCGCCCCACCCTCGACACTTACACCGCCACGCGTGCCGACCTGGTCAACACGGCGGGCGAGCTGTTTGACGTTGTCGCCAAGGGTATCGTCAAGGTCACCGTCAACCAGACCTATCCCCTACAGGACGCAGCACAAGCCCACCGCTATCTTGAATCGCGCAAGACGACCGGTTCCACCGTTTTCTTGCCCTAGCGCGCGATCCGACCACACACCTGCCTGAGATTGCCCTCACGCCAGTACAAGTTTGCGTACCTTGAGTGGGAACCGAGTGTCGCACACTCAGTCATAATCCAGCGCTCGCTCGGTGTCGACCTGTGGCATCGCGCTGTTGCATCGCAGCATTACCGCGCTAAGTTTGTGGCCTCCTCACGAGGGCGCAGAGCGCTAATGCGGCCATTACGAAAACAACTAATCGAGGAGTTCTCATGTTTCGCAAATCAATAAAACTCATCGCGGCAGCGGTTGCGACTACCGCAACCGTTTTCGCTGGCGGCGCAGCGGCGCAAGCCTACCCGAACAAGCCAATCAAGCTAATCGTGCCGTTCGCCCCCGCTGGCACCACGGATATTGTTGCCCGTATCGTTGCCGACCAACTCGGCAAGGAACTCGGTCAATCCATCATCGTTGAGAACCGCGCCGGTGGTGGTGGCTCGGTGGGCACCAATGAAGTCGCGAAATCTGCACCTGATGGCTACACCATTGGCATGGCCACGGTGTCGACCATGGCGGTGAACCCAGCGACCAACCCGAAGATCCCATACAACAACTTCACGGACCTCATCCCGATCACCAACTTGGCCTCCACGCCAAACGTGCTGACCGTGAACCCCAAAGTCCCGGCCAAGGACTTCAAGGAGTTCCTCGCGCTGCTAAAGAAAGAGCCGGGCAAATATAGCTTCGCGTCTTCGGGCACCGCAGGTATCGGCCACATGATGGGCGAACTCTTCCAAGCCGCGACTAACACCGACATGGTTCACATCCCCTACAAGGGTGCTGGCCCAGCGGTCATCGACGTAGTCGGTGGACAAGTACCAGTGTTGTTCGACAACCTGCCATCGTCAAAAGGTCAGATCGACGCCAACATGCAAGACCCAACAAAAGGCATGCGTTTGTTGGCCGTTGCGGCAACCAAGCGCTTGGCTGCCTACCCCAACGTCCCGACCTTTGCTGAGCTCGGCCTCAACGATGTGAATGATCCTGCTTGGTACGGCCTCGTTGTTCCAGCCAAGACACCGAAAGAAATCGTCGACAGGCTCACCGCTGCAGCAATCAAAGCAGTGAACAATCCTGCCGTGCGTGAGAAGCTTGCGCAGCAAGGCGCCGACCCGATCGCCAACACACAAGTGCAGTTCACCGCACAAATCAAGACTGAGTTCGACAAGATGAAGTCGCTTGCAGCCAAGCGAAACATCAAGCTCGACTAAGCGATTGATTCGATCGCTGCAAAACAAAAGCCCGGCTGATGCCCTAGCCGTTCCGCAAAGGTGTTGATGGCTTGGCAGTAAAACTTGTAATCCCCTAGTGCGTTGCGCGCTAGGGGATTTTTCATTTCTGAGAAGATTTTTTCTGCAGGTAGAGGTGATCGCTTTCCAGCCGCTGCCCATAGCCCCATGCCCGAATGAGGAATGCCCAAACCATGCGGTCGGTATAGATCAACTAGACGACTACCAGTCTTTCGGCACCACCAAATCAGGATCGCGTCGATATCGATGCAAGGCTTGCCGCAAAACCTTCGCGGTCGGCAAATCAACGGTGCGCCAGAAGCGGCCGCACAAGAATCGACTGATCTTCTCGCTGCTGATGAATAAGTCTCCATTGCGACGCATTTGCGAGGTCGCTGCCTCGGTCGCCGGCAAAGTGCGCGCCTTGCTAGATGCAAAGTCTTTTCCCGAGAGCATGGCCAATGCGGGAACGGTGATGGAGCATTTCGACACCGCCGGAATGAAGCTCATATCAATCGAATTCCATCCCATGATGGAGGAAACCGAGCCTCACTTCGAAACCGCAGACGGAGAGAAGATTGTCAAGGTATTGCCGGCGCCGGTAGCGGAGGTTCTCGTGCGAGCGATCCTGCCAGGAAGGTCAAAGTTCGATCTTCCAACGAGCGAGACTGACGCTAGGCTAGCGATTTCGCAAACAGAGAAATGGATTGCTGCGATTCGCGAAGCGCTCGACAATGCCGTAGCTGCTTCGGCCGCCGGTTCTGGATACGAGGAGCGCTTGTGCGCGGCGACGGCGAAGCGGCGCCGGTATGGCACCTATCTTGGTGAGCTGAGTCCCGCGCCAGACAACTTGATCAACCGCGATTTCCAAGCTGGCCATCCCAACCAAAAGTGGCTAACCGACATTACTGAGTTTCAGATCCCG
>JAJTHU010000146.1 GCA_021300055.1 Nitrosomonadaceae bacterium
CCAATCGAGCGCATAAATCGCCCAAACGCGCCTTGAAACAACGTGTGCTTCCCAAGAAACGAAATCTTCACGTCGAGCGCAAACAGCACCATGACGCCAACCACGAAGTCCCAGTTGCTGGTATGTGGCGCGACGCTCACGATAATCTTTGGCAGGTCTGGCAGCGCGCCCTCCACGCGCCAGCCGCTTATGCGCATGAGCCAACGCCCGAATGCACGTGTCCAACGATTGTTGCGCCGCGGGTAGCCCGCAGGGACCGCCGCATCGAGCGCGTCAACGGGCACTGGTGACATCAGTTCAGCCACAACAACTCAGCGCTTCTTGATTGCTGCCAGCGCATCCTTGAGCGTTTCTTCGGGCAGGTCGTTCACCGAAGACGCGACAGCCTCTGCAAGTGGAATCGCTGACACCGGCAACTTGGTGATATTGACCTTTTCGACAAACTTGGCAGCCGCACCAGCGACGCGCAGCAGTGCCTCGCGGTCGGCCATCATCAGTTCTATTTCGCTACGCAGCATTTGAACGGCGGGATGATCTTTACTTGAACTCATTAGCTTGCTCGGTTGAAGTGCAGTGAGACGATTCTAGCTTGAGACCAGCAACGGCAGATTGAGTAGCAAATTCTGCGGCTTGAACTTGAGTACATTCTCATCGTTGATGGCCACACCGAGGTAAACCGGCTTACCCGCGGCGTCCGCGCGCATGTCGGTAGGGTCTGCAAAATCGAGGCGAAACAAAGCGATCAGCCGCTGCAAGCGTCCCTCGGCAACTTCATTTCCCTCATACAAATCATTCAGGATTGCGGTGGACTCAACATCGAGCCCGACGTGCCAGCGCCACGACTGATCATCGATGCGCGGCAAGGGGGTAACGGTCACCACTAGCCCAAAGAAGTGCTTGACCCAGCGCGCGATCAAGTCCGCAAGCGCATCCAGTCCAACGCTGCCATGTGTGAGATCGAGTACAAAGCGGTAGCGGTCTTCACCGAACCAATACATCTGCGCGTTCTCGTGGGACAACACATCCATGTTGAGGCCGCGCATGGGTGTGCCCTGCTGCGCAAACAATCGGCCAACACTGCCGAAGCCGCCGGTATCAGCAAACACCTGAATGGTCTCGGCGTCGGCGCTCAGCACGCGCGACTGCTCGGTCGAGACGCGTTGACGCCGAAAGAACAGCTCTGCCGCACGCGCCCGATAGGCACTGTCCACGACGTCGCCAGCGTCGGTAACGACACCGTGCACGATTGCCTGCGCCGCCCAATCCAGAAAAGCTGGCGGGATGTCGATCTTGCCCGAGCGAAACACTTGCAAGTAAAAGCGTTCCAAGGTCACGGCATCAGTCACTAACTTGCGCCAGCGCAAAAAGTGCATGTAGTTACCGCGTGTGTCCGCATCTGAGAGTTGGCCGAGTTGATCGATGCTAATCGCCATCAGCGGATCGTCGAGCAGCTTGGCATGCAGCGCGCGCTCGTGCGCGTCGGACTCCGGCAGCGGCGCCAGCTCGGGCTTGCCGAGCATGAAACGAATGTAATCGGGCGACACGCGGTGCCAACCGTGGTCGTTGCGCGTGAGGTGGGCCGCGCCAGAATCAGGCCAGAACGACTGCATGGCCGCGCTTAAGCGACCTGCTTGAGCGCAATTTCTTTCTTGCGTTGCATGTTGCGACGCGGCGCGCCGGGCGCGTAGTTTTTGGCGACGTATTCATCGACAAGCGCTTGAAACTCTTCCGCGATGCGATCGCCTTTCAAGGTCACTGCTTTCTCACCATCGATGTACACCGGTGCGACGGGACGTTCACCCGAACCAGGCAGAGAAATGCCGATATTGGCGAGCTTTGATTCACCCGGACCATTCACGACGCACCCCATCACGGCAACGTGCATCTCTTCCACGCCCGGATACTGCGTCTTCCACACGGGCATTTGATCGCGAAGGTAGGTCTGAATCTTGTCAGCCAACTCTTGGAAGAAGGTGCTCGTCGTGCGACCACAGCCGGGGCACGCCGCTACCATCGGCGTGAAAGACCGCAGTCCCATCGTCTGCAAAATTTCTTGCGCGACGATTACTTCTCGCGTGCGATCACCGCCCGGTTCGGGCGTCAGCGAAATGCGGATGGTGTCGCCGATGCCCTCTTGCAACAGCACGGCGAGTGCCGCCGTTGAAGCGACGATACCTTTGCTGCCCATACCAGCTTCAGTGAGGCCGAGGTGGAGCGGGTAGTCACAACGCTTGGCGAGGTCGCGGTAGACCGCAATCAGATCTTGCACCGCGCTGACTTTGCATGAAATACAAATCATGTCGCCCGGCAAGCCGAGCGCTTCTGCCTGTGCGGCACTTTCAAGCGCGGAGACGATCAACGCCTCGCGCATCACCGCATCGGCCTCTTTTGGCTCGGCGAGCTTGCCGTTCTCGTCCATCATGCGCGCGATCAACTCGGGGTCGAGTGATCCCCAGTTCACACCGATACGCACCGGCTTGTTGTACTGAATGGCCACCTTGATCATTGCCGCGAACTGATCCTCGCGCTTCGATCCATGGCCAACGTTACCCGGATTAATACGCAACTTCGCCAGCGCCTCGGCGCACGCGGGCACTTCGGTGAGCAACTTGTGGCCGTTAAAGTGAAAGTCGCC
>JAJTHU010000090.1 GCA_021300055.1 Nitrosomonadaceae bacterium
AATGCGCCGTTTTGGCCTTTGGCGCGCGCCTCGTCTGCCTTGTGCGCCTGACCCAGCGTCAGGTCGTCGTCGATGTGCAAAAACGCGCCGTTTTGGTCGGCCTTCGCCCTCGCCAAAGCGTCTTGCGCCAGCTCGACCGCCGAGGCTTTGCCGTCGGCGAGCAGCGCCGCCAGCCCGGCGACGGTCGGCAATTTGGGGGTTCCAGCCGACATCACTCGATTACCTTGGGGACGAGGAACAGCCCATTCTCGGTTTGCGGGGCGTTGCGAAGGTTCGCGTCGCGGTTGATGCTGGGGTCGGGTATGTCGCCACGCGGCGACCGCTGCGACATGGCGAACGTGATGTCCTCACGCACCCAGAGAGGATGCGCCAACGGCGTCACATCGCCGGTTTCGACCGCCTGGAGCTGGTCGATGAGCGTGAGGATGGACGACATTACGTGGCCGAGCGCGGCCAACTCAGCGTCGGGCAGCTCGAGCCGCGCCAGCTTGGCCGTGCGACGCAGGGTTTCTTCGCTAAACGTGGACATGTGAGAACCAGAGATTGGCGCGCAAGAATTTTTGGACTTTCATAGCAGAAAAGCCCCGTTTGCGGGGCATTTCCATAGCGCGCTCAGGTATCATAACGCACCTCCTGTGTGAATTTGCGCGGGACATGTCGTGAATGCCTTGGCTGCGGTAGTTCGGCGAGCATTTTTTGACGCGTTTCGAGTAGAGCAATAGAGGGGAACACACACCATTCAATGTCGTTGCCCTTTCACTGTGCCCCGGGCGCAGGATTGCAACGACATCGCCGTTTGCAGAAAGGCATCATGTTTTTTTCTAAGTATTTTTCCTCTGATCTCGCGATCGACCTCGGTACTGCTAACACCCTCATCTATCTTCGTGGCAAAGGCATCGTCCTCGACGAGCCATCCGTCGTTGCCATCAGACAAGACGCAGGCCCGAACAGCAAGAAGACCATTCAAGCGGTTGGCCTAGCGGCGAAGCAAATGCTCGGTCGCACACCGGGCAACATCACTGCTATTCGTCCGATGAAGGACGGTGTGATCGCCGACTTTCACACCACTGAGCACATGCTCAAGTTCTTCATCAAGAAGGTGCATGACGCACAGTGGTATCGACCCAGCCCGCGCATCGTCATCTGCGTGCCGTGCGGCTCAACGCAAGTTGAGCGCCGCGCCATCAAAGAGTCCGCCGTGGCTGCGGGTGCCTCGCAAGTGTTCCTCATCGAAGAGCCAATGGCCGCTGCCATCGGTGCAGGTCTGCCGATTGCCGACCCGACTGGCTCGATGGTTGTTGATATCGGTGGTGGTACGACCGAAGTGGGCGTGATCTCGCTCGGTGGCATCGTGTACTCGGCGTCGGTGCGCGTCGGCGGCGACAAGTTCGATGAAGCGATCATCAACTACATCCGTCGCAACTACGGCATGCTGATCGGCGAATCGACCGCGGAACAAATCAAGAAGAACATCGGTTCGGCTTTCCCGGGCGCTGAAGTGCGCGAGATGGAAGTCAAAGGCCGCAACCTCGCTGAAGGTATTCCGCGCTCATTCACGATTTCGAGCAACGAAATCCTCGAGGCGCTCACCGACCCGCTCAACTCGATCGTGTCCGCAGTGAAATCCGCACTCGAACAAACGCCCCCAGAACTCGGCGC
The DNA here is from genome assembly GCA_021300055.1 of Nitrosomonadaceae bacterium. Lineage (GTDB taxonomy): Bacteria > Pseudomonadota > Gammaproteobacteria > Burkholderiales > Usitatibacteraceae > UKL13-2. Next base: position 1,660 of record JAJTHU010000090.1, read on the forward strand.
AGACATCGCTGAAAAAGGCATGGTGCTCACCGGCGGTGGTGCATTGTTGCGCGAACTTGATCGTCTGCTGGTCGAAGAGACGGGTCTGCCGGTGATTGTCGCTGACGACCCACTCACCTGCGTCGTGCGCGGCTCCGGTCGTGCGCTAGAGGAGATGGACAAGCTCGGCTCGGTGTTCACCAACGAGCTTTAGAACTTGGCCCCCCTATCTGTGTGTTCTGACTTCACACACTGATGGCCGCCTATCAGGACAACTTCTTCACGCGTGGGCCATCGCCGCTCGCGCGGTTGACGTTCTTTGGCCTTGCGGCCATCGCCATCATGATCGCCGATCACCGCTTTCAAGCGCTCGGTATCGTGCGCGTTGCGGTGTCAAGCGTGCTGACGCCCATCGAGCATGCGCTGATGTGGCCGGGCCAAGTCGCGCGCGACATCGGCGAATACTTCGTGAGCAAAGATCGTTTGTTGGCAGAAAACCGCGCGCTCAATGATCGAGTGCTCAAACTGGCTGCCGAAGGCCAGCGCGCGACACTGTTGGCGGCTGAGCAGGCCAATATCGAAGCCGTGCAGCAGGCCAATGCGCGCTTCCAGCGCGACGGCGTGGTCGCCGAAATCATTCGCGACGCGCGTAATCCGTTTGCACGTAAGGTGATCATTAACCGCGGCTATAGCCACGGCTTAAAGCCGGGCGCGGCGGTGATCGATGGAACCGGCGTGGTCGGTCAGGTTACTTCGCTAGGCGCGACGTCTGCAGAGGTCACGCTCACGACCGAAAAAGATCAATCGGTGCCGGTGATGGTGTTGCGCACCACCTTGGTTGCGGCACCCACGACGCCCTCAGGTGCGCCGCTACTCGCCGCGCAATCGAGCGCAACGCCGCCAGCTGATCTGGCAGCGAGCAGCACGGCTGCAGGCGACGCAGTGGCAGCCAAGGTCCCCGCACCGGTCGCCGCAGCGGTAGTTGAAACTAAAGCAGGATTACGCGCGATCGCTGTGGGCACCGGCCGCGATGGCACGATCGATCTACCCTTCATTCCAGTCGCTGCGGATGTCCAAGTCGGCGACCAACTCGTCACGTCAGGCATCGACGGGACCTATCCTGCCGGGTTGCTGGTCGCAACGGTGACCGTGGTCGATAAGAATCCGGCGTTCTCGTTTGCGCGCATCGTTGCACAGCCCGCGTCGGCACCAGATCACTTTCGCTTTGTGAAAGTGCTGCAGCCAGCGGACAAAGCGACGGCCTATCCCACGCCCGACGCTGGTGTTGGCGACAAATCGTCTGCTGATAAGACCGCTAGTAAGCGCGACGCCAAGTTAGAAGCGAAGCGCGCGCTGCGCGAGAACCGTTAAACGCCGACATGGATCTCTCACCACTTTCGGCCGATCCACTACGCCCACCGGCACCCATGCGTTTGGTGCTCGGCTCGTTGTTGGTGGCGCTACTGCTCAACCTGTTGCCGTGGTCAGGATGGGCGTTATTGCTGAAGCCGGATTTCTTGCTTCTCGTGGTGCTGTATTGGGCCGTACACGAATCGCGCAGCGTCGGCCAGACGTGGGGATTTGCGTTTGGCCTGTTGATGGATGTTGCTGACAGCGCACTGCTCGGCCAACATGCATTGGTTTACGTGGTCGCGATTTTTTTGACCCAGCAACTACGCATACGTATGTTGCACTTACGGCTGTTTGAGCAGGCGCTGCACGTGGCGGGCATTTTGTTTGTGGCCCAGCTCATCTACATCGGGCTCAACCTTTCGCTGGGCCGCGACTTCGCGGGACTCGCGCTGCTGTTTGGGCCTGCAGTCGGCGCACTGCTGTGGACGCCGTTGCATGCGATTGCTGTGCTTCCACGGTTTCGCCGACGTGGCGAAACCGTCATGCTTTAGCTTCGTAAATGGTCGGCACCGCCATCAAAAATCGCGAAGCGGAGCTGAATGTCTTCCGCAGCCGCATCATTTTTGCAACCCTAGCGATTCTGTTCGCGTTTGGCATCCTCGCGGCGCGCATGATCTATCTGCAGGTCATCAAGCGCGATCAGTACTACACCATGGCGGAAGCCAACCGCATCTCGGTCGTGCCGGTTGTGCCGAACCGAGGCATCATCTACGACCGTAACGGTGAAGTGCTTGCAGCCAACTACTCGGCATTCACGCTTGAGGTTACGCCATCAAAAGTCAAGCAACTCGACAAGGCGCTCGATGAGCTTGCGAGCATCGTCGACATTCAGCCGCGCGATCGTCGTCGCCTTAAGCGATTGCTTGAAGAAAGCAAGAATTTCGAATCACTTCCGGTGCGCAACCGACTCAGCGAAGAAGAGGTTGCACGCTTCGCCGTGCATCGCTATCGCTTTCCAGGCTTTGAGATCCGCGCGCGCTTGTTCCGCAACTACCCATTCGGACTGGTGGCATCGCACGCAATCGGTTACATCGGCCGCATTAACGACGCTGACTTGAAGCGCATCGAGGCGCAGGGCCAAACCACCAACTACAAGGGCACCGATCATATCGGCAAGCTCGGCATTGAAGGCAGCTACGAGGCTGAACTCCACGGCACCACTGGCAGCGAGCAAGTCGAAATCGACGCAGGCGGCCGCGCAATCCGCGCGCTCGCCAAGACCGAGCCGATCGCGGGTAACAATCTGCGGTTAACGCTCGACATTAAGTTGCAGAAGGTCGCCGAGGAAGTGTTTGGTGAGTTTCGTGGTGCGCTGGTGGCGATGGATCCGAACAACGGCGAAATTCTGGCGTTTGTGTCAAAGCCAGGGTTTGATCCAAACCTGTTTGTCGATGGCATCGATCCGGTGAATTGGGATCTCCTCAACAATTCTGAGGACAAGCCGCTCAACAATCGCGCGCTGCGTGGTCAATACCCGCCGGGATCGACCATCAAGCCGTTCATGGCGTTGGCGGCTCTCGAGAATGGCAAGCGCACACCAGAGTACTCGATTGTCGACCCAGGGTTTTGGATGCTGCCCGGCGTGTCGCGACCATTCCGCGATTGGAAACAGGGCGGGCATGGGGTGGTTAATCTGCATAAGTCAGTGGTCGTGTCGTGCGACACTTACTACTATGGGCTTGGCAATGACCTCGGCATCGACAAGATTCATGCGTTCATGACGCCGTTCGGCTTTGGCAGCAAAAACGGTATCGACATCGACGGCGAGCTGCCTGGCATCATGCCCTCGCAAGAGTGGAAGCAAAAACGGTTCAAGCAAAAATGGTATGCGGGCGATACGATTTCCGTTTCGATCGGTCAGGGCTATTGGCTGGCCACGCCCTTGCAATTGGCTACCGCAACGGCGATTCTTGCCAACGGTGGGATACAGGTGACACCGCATTTGCTCAAAGAGATTGTCAACGCAAAAACTGGCGAGAAGCGCGCCTATAAGCCACCGCCACAAGCGCAAATGAGGTTCAAGCCCGAGAACCTACAGCTGGTGCGCCAAGCGATGGTGGATGTCATGAAGCCTGGAGGCACCGCTGCGCTTGCCGGTGCAGGCGCAAGTTATCTCATCGCCGGCAAGACCGGTACCGCGCAGGTTATCGGCATGAAGCAAGGTGAAAAATACGACGCACGCAAGATTGACGAACGCCACCGCGACCACGCCCTGTTTGTCGCCTATGCCCCAGCAGACAATCCGAAGATTGCGCTAGCGCTGCTCGTTGAAAACGGCGGCGGTGGTGGTGGCACGGCGTCACCAATGGCGCGCGAAATTTTTGATTACTACTTGCTCGGTAAGCTGCCGGACCCGGCAAAGCGCAAGAAGCGCGACTATGACCTCAGTGATGGTGAATAAACGCGCATGAACTTCACTCGAATCATTGAACGTGCGTTTGATGTTGTGACCCGTCGCTTGGATGGGCCGTTGATGGTCGTTATCGTCGTGATCGCAGCGATATCACTCACTACGATTTACTCAGCATCCGGCGGCGAAAGCTTTGATCGTATGCTCGGTCAGGCGCGCAACTTCGCAGTAGCGTTTATCGCCATGTGGATTGTGGCAAATATTCCGCCGCAGACGTTGATGCGCCTCGTCATCCCCATCTACGTTGCGGGCTTGGTGCTACTGATCGGTGTGGCGTTATTCGGCGAAATTCGCAATGGCGCACGACGCTGGCTTAACTTCGGTTTCATCACCATCCAGCCTTCCGAAATTATGAAGCTCGGGATGCCACTCATTCTGGCGTGGTTGTTCCATCGCCGCGAGGAAGGCTTGTCGTGGAAAGACTACGCCATTGCTGGGATCGTGTTGATGATTCCCACCGGTTTGGTAATGCGCCAACCAGATCTCGGCACCTCCATTTTGGTGTTCTCAGCCGGGTTCTTTGTGATTTTCCTAGTTGGCCTCTCGTGGCGTATTTTGATCGCGGCCGGTATCGGGTTCATTGCGTTCCTGCCAGTTGCGTGGCGATTAATGCACGACTACCAACGCGAGCGGGTGTTGACGCTACTTGACCCGATGAAAGACCCGCTCGGCGCGGGATACCACATCATTCAATCGACCATCGCGATTGGGTCAGGTGGAATTGTGGGGAAGGGATGGCTGAGCGGCTCTCAGTCGCAACTTGATTTCATCCCCGAGCGCTCCACGGACTTCATTCTTGCGGTGTACGGCGAAGAATTCGGCTTTGTGGGTGTACTGCTGCTGCTCGTCCTCTACCTCATTGTCATCGGTCGTGGCTTCATGATCGCGATGAATGCGTCAACGACCTTCTCTCGACTCGTTGCGGGTGCGATTACGATGTCTTTCTTCACCTATGCATTCGTCAATATCGGCATGGTGAGTGGCATCCTGCCGGTAGTCGGTGTGCCGTTACCGTTGATGAGCTATGGTGGCACCGCCATCTTGTCGATGTGCGTCGGGTTCGGCATTTTGATGTCGATATCGACACATAAACAGCTGGTGTCTAGCTGATGCGCTACTAGCGCTGCGATGGACAGATTTGGTAGATCGCCAAGTTGCCGGTGAGATTTGGTAGCCATGCCGTTTCGCGATCGCCCGCGAGTACACGGCGGTTCATCACACGGTAGTTGCGCGCGTTACAGAACGCTTCGAAATCGCGCACAGTGAAGAGGTGCACGTTTGGCGTGTTGTACCACTCATAAGGCAGATCGTCGGAGACCGGCATGCGTCCACCGAACGCAATTTGCAATCGATGCTTCCAGTAGCCAAAGTTCGGGAACGTCACAATCGCTTGCGTGCCCACGCGCAACATTTCCGCGACTACCGCCTCGGTGTGTCGGATGGCTTGCAGCGTTTGCGACAACACCACGACGTCGAAGGACTGACTCGCGATATCACGAAGGCCATCTTCGAGATTGGCCTGAATGACATTGACGCCATTGTCGATCGCGCCGAGCAGCGCAGCGTCATCGTTTTCGATGCCATAGCCTTTGACGGCTTTGCTCTCGGCAAGGTGTTTCAACAGGGCGCCATCACCACAACCGAGGTCGAGTACGCGCGCGCCAGAGGGTACCCACTGCGTGATGATGTCAAAGTCTGCGCGTGTAATCATGCGGCCACCCGTTGCAAAAAGCGCCGCACCACGGCGTGGTACTGGGGGTTATCGAGCAAGAACGCATCGTGGCCGTGCGGCGCGTTTACTTCGGCATAAGCCACGTCTTTATTGCCGTCGAGCAAGGCCGTTACGATTTCACGCGAGCGTGCCGGCGAAAAGCGCCAATCGGTTGTGAACGAGACCACCAAGAACTTCGCCTGTGCCGGTGAAAGTGCCGCAGCCAAGTCGCCGTTGGTCGCGCGGGCCGGATCAAAATAATCGAGCGCCTTGGTCACGCGCAAGTAAGTGTTGGCGTCATAGTACTCGCTGAACTTTTCGCCTTGGTAGCGAAGATACGACTCAATCTGGAACTCTGGGGCGAAGGAAAACTTCAGCCCCTCGCGAAGCCCGCGACCAAACTTGCTCTCCATTTGATCGTCGGAGATATAGGTGATGTGGCCGATCATGCGTGCGACGGTTAAGCCATCGCGAGGGATGGTGGACTTCTCGGCAAAGTGACCGCCGTGGAACGCAGGGTCTGACATGATGGCTTGACGCGCCACCTCGTTGAACGCGATGTTTTGCGCTGAGAGGTTCGGCGCAGCCGCGATAACCAACGCGTGGCGCACACGTTGCGGATAACGAATGGCCCAGCACAATGCCTGCATGCCACCGAGCGAGCCACCCATCACGGCGGCGAGCGATTGAATGCCCAAGCGATCGAGCAAACGCGCGTGCGAATCCACCCAGTCTTCAACAGTAACAAGCGGAAAGTCCGCGCCCCACACCTTGCCGGTGTCGGGATTGGTGGTCGTCGGACCGCTCGAGCCAAAGCACGAGCCGAGGTTATTCACGCCAATGACAAAAAACTTGTCCGTATCGACCGGCTTACCGGGGCCGACCATGTTGTCCCACCACCCGCGATTGTCCGGGTCATCTGGGTACGTACCGGCAACGTGGTGCGATGCGTTCAGTGCATGGCAAATCAGCACCGCGTTGGAACGATCCGCGTTGAGCGTCCCGTAGGTTTCAAACGCCAAGTCGTAGGCGCGCAGCACCGCACCGCTCGACAAAGTGAGCGGTTCATCCCAATGCGCAAACTGCGGTGTAGCGAGCATGCCTATACGATCCAAAAACGTGGTCTAAAAGCGCGATTCCCAAATACCACTTCCAGCGCAACCCAAAAACGAAAAAGCCCGTCAGCTGTTTGCTAACGGGCTTTCGAGGTATTCGAGATAGCCGCTTTAGCCGTATTTGTTGGTGCGAGGCCGGCAATCCGGTCCGTCACCGCGCCCGCAAGCTGATCGTCAAATCGGCGCAGGTGCAAAGATACCCTCAAGAATCAATTTCGTCAAACCGGTATGGCGGGTGAGTGTCAAAATGGCCGCATGACTAGGCACTCGATTGAAACGTCCGATGAAGCTGGCGTGCGGTTCCTACACTTCGGCTCGGAGTGGGTGCAGGGCGCTATGCGCATCGCGCGACCGTGGTCACTGGAGCTTGAATACACGCGCGAACTCATGTTGGCGTTGGCACTTCGCCCCGATCCGCAATGGCCCAAGACTGTCCTGCAAGTGGGCTTGGGGGCGGCATCTGTGACGAAGTTCTTGTATCGACATCGTCCCGATTGTCGGCAGACCATTGTTGAGATTAATCCCGCGGTCGTTCCGGTAGCGAAGCAGATGTTCAAGTTGCCGGACGATCCGCAGCGCATTGATATCCAGATTGCAGATGGCGTGAAATGGATGCACGAGACGCGTGGCCGGTTCGACCTCATCATCGTCGATGGCTACGACCACCACGCGCGCTTTGGCGGGCTTGGCAATCAGGAGTTCTACCGCGATTGTCGAGCTAGGCTTTCGAAGCGAGGTGTGCTGGCGTTGAATCTATTCGGACGCGCGCGTGGATATTCGCGACAGATCACGGGGCTCACAGAAGCGTTCTCCGGGCGGGTGCTACCGTTGCCAGCGAATGATGAGGGCAACGCAATTGCGTTTGCATTTACCGGTGAGCGGGTGACGCTCGATGCGCGCAAACTGTCCGATGCCTGTCGTGAGCTCGCGGACGAAACCGGGATTAAGTGGGGCACCAGCTTGAAGCGTCTTGCGCAAGCGCTGTATAACGCCTCAACAGAAGGCGCAACATCGATATAAGCAAAATGGAGATGCTGATGAAAGGGTTACGTTCAATTGCCGCGGCGCTCTGTGTTTGGAGCGCGATGAGTTGTGTGGCTGTTGCTGCAACCACTGGTGCCGGTCCCAGTACAAAGCCGGCAATTAGCAGTGCGTCGTTGCGCGCATTAGTTGACCGCACGTGGGAACGCAGCCTGAGTCAGTCGCCTGAAATGGCCACCTATATCGGCGACACACGCTTCAATGATCGCTGGAGTGATCTGAGCCCTACCGCGATTGAATCTCGTTACCAAGACGACCAGCGCACACTCACAGCACTGATCCGTATCGCGCGTGACAAGCTCAGCGCCGCGGATCAGCTCAACTACGATCTTTTCAAGCGACAGCTCGAAGAGCGTATTGCAAGCCATCGCTTCAAGCCTTGGATCTACGAGTTTTCGATGCGCGGTGGTCCGCAAAACCTCAACGAGATCGCGGGCAATATGCCGTTCGACACCGTGGCCGACTATGAGAAGTGGCTAAGTCGATTGCGCGCCCTCCCGGCCCATCTTGCTCAGGTCACAGTGCTGCTTCGCGCTGCAGCCGTAGAAGGGCGTACGCAGCCGCGCGTGATCATGCAACGCGTTGTTGCGCCGCTTGAGGCACATGCGGGTGCGACAGTCGAGACCAGCGCCTTCATGGATCGCTTTCGCCAATACCCGGCAAGTATTCCCGCTCGCGAGCAAGAGCGGCTTACAGCCAGCGCGCGCCAGATCGTAGGCGAGATGGTGATACCTGCCTATCAACGCTTTGCCACGTTCTTTCGCGATGAGTACTTGCCAAAGTGCCGCGAGAGCATCGGCATCTGGGATACCCCGGACGGCCTAGCGTTCTACGACAATCGCGCAGCTTTTCACACCACGACCAATCTCACGGCAGCGCAGATCCACGAAATTGGTTTGAAGGAGGTTGCGCGCATCTTGGCGGAGATGCAAATCATCATGGATCGCGTGGGGTGGAAGGGCTCGCGCGAGGCGTTCTTCGAATTCTTGCGCACCGACCCGCAGTTCTATTTCAAAGATCCAGATGATCTCTTTCGCGCGTACGTTTACACCACCAAAATGATTGAGCCGGAGCTGCCGAAGCTGTTTGGCAAGCTCTACCGTTCACCTGTGGGCGTTAAGCCAATTCCGATGGCGAGTGCCCCGAACACCACTACGGCTTACTACAACGGACCGTCAATCGATGGGCGCCGACCGGGTTACTTCTTCGCCAATCTGTATCGACCGGAAGTGAGACCCAAATACGAAATCGAAGTGTTGACTGCGCACGAGGCTATTCCTGGGCATCATTTGCAGATAGCCATTGCGTTAGAGCAGGGGGACTTACCCAACTTCCGCAAGTTTTCCTACATCACTGCGTACGTTGAGGGCTGGGCACTTTACTCGGAGCGCTTGGGCTTTGATTTGGGGCTCTACAAAAACCCCTACTCACACTTCGGCATGCTGACTTACGACATGTGGCGTGCCGTGCGGCTGGTGGTCGATACCGGCATCCACGCCAAGAAGTGGACGCGACAACAAGCCATCGATTATTTCAAGGCGAACGCGCCGAAGGCGGAAGCAGATATCGTCAACGAGATCGATCGCTATATCGGTTGGCCCGGGCAAGCGTTGGCGTACAAGATTGGCCAGTTACACATTCTTGATTTGCGGCCACAAGCTGAACGCGCGCTCGGTGCGCGTTTCGATATTCGTGCGTTCCACGATATGTTGCTCGAAGGGGGCGCACTGCCTCTTGAAGTGCTGAGCCAGCGCGTTAACCGGTGGGTTGCTGCACAGCAGACCACGCAGCAGCGCCGCTAGGCTTTAGCTGCGCGGCGTCAACAGCAATGAAGTTGGTGCGTCTCGCCCCGGGTTGAATGTGTTGATCTTGTGGTCGCTCGCATAACCTAGCGAGAGACCACAGATCAAACCGTACTGCGCGGGCACATCAAACGCCGCCTTTACCGGTGAAGCCCAAGTGGCGAGCGCGCCCTGTGCGCAGGTAGCAAGTCCACGCGCCTCGGCAGAGAGCATGATCGTTTGCAGCAAGATGCCTGTGTCGAGTACGGAAAACTCGCGCAAGCCACGATGCGCAAACAAGAACATCACAGTCGGGGCACTGAAAAACTCAAAGTTACGACGCATTTGTGCGTTGCGCGCCGCCATGTCCTTGCGGTCGATGCCTAGCAAGCCATACAAGCCAAAGCCCGTCGCGCGACGCTTTGGCAACAAATCGGCTGGATACTCGAAGTGATTGTTGTAGTCGCCATCGGGCATGCCCTCACGCGTCAACCACATCTTCAGTTTGCCCATTGTGCCTTGTGCCAGTGCGGCCATTCCCGTGTCGTATTTTGCGCAGAGCTGATCGCGCAGAGAGTCGCGTAACGCGCCCTCGGCGATCGCGATGCGGTAAGGCTGCGTATTCGACCAAGAGGGCGACCACGCGGCATCGGCGAGAATCTCGTCAAGCGTTGCGCGCGGAATGGGATCGGCTTTGAAGTCGCGAATGCTGCGCCGCTGGCGCACAAGCGTTGAAAAGTCGGCT